>CABUZE010000226.1 GCA_902495955.1 uncultured Collinsella sp.
AAAGACCTGGAGCGCCGCCTTGGCCTGTCCCGCGCCCGTGGCTCCTGCCCCGGCGGCCTGTTGCTTGATTGTGTTTGTTCCTGCCATTAGGCTCCCTTCCGTCTGCTGTCTTGCAGATGCACGTCTCGTGCGTCTGTTCCCTGCAGTCGGAAGGTGGGCTCGTGCGGTCTTCTGGCGGTGCATGTGGTACCTGCTGCCAAGACGAAAAAAGCCACGCAACCGACTGCTCGGTTGCGTGGCAAAAAGGTGGCTAGCGCCCAGAAAAGTCCACGCGTTTTTAGACTGGGACAAAGTACTACAACAGGTGAGATTCCGTCAAGAAAAACCGAGAAAAAAGTGAGCCTCTGCCCGCCGCACCTGTGGCGGTCGTTCCCCGAACGGGGCGGTGCTGTTGGGGACTGTCTCGATCTGTAACAGTTGCGGCTAGTTTTGGTCGATGGATGTTACAGATTGAGATTGTTGAGGATGGGTGAGGGTAGCTAATTCGGACAGGGCTATTTTAAACATTGGGAAATCGAGCGTGGCAAGCGGAGGTCTTCGGGGTATAAGACGGCTAATAGTATGCCGCCTATGAAAGGAACCCTCATGCCCAGCGTTGCCGTTCTCGCCGCCGATGGCTTTGAAACTATTGAGTGCTTGACCATGGTCGATGTCATGCGTCGCGGCGGCGTGCGTGCCACGCTCGTCTCGATCATGCCCACGCGCGAGGTCGTAAGCTCGCTGCAGATCCCCGTGACCTGCGATGCGCTCTTTGATGAGATCAACTTTGACGAGTACGACTGCGTCGTGCTGCCCGGCGGCCTGCCCGGTGCCACCAACCTGCGCGCCGATCAGCGCGTCTGCGACGTGGTCTGCGAGTTCGCCGCGACCAAGCACGTCGCCGCCATCTGCGCCGCCCCGTTTATCCTGGGCGAGCTCAACCTGCTCGAGGGGCGCCACGCCACGTGCTTCCCTGGCTTTGAGAAAAGCTTCCCCGAGGGCGCCTATACCGGCGAGAAGGTTACGCAAGACGGCAACATCATCACCGCCAGCGGCATGGCCCAGTCGCTCCCCTTTGCGCTTGAGCTGCTGCGCACGATCGCCGGCGACAAGGCTGTCGAGAAGGTCGCCGAGGGCATCCAACTATGATTTTGGCTTCGCAATCGCCGCGCCGCATAGAGCTGATGCGCGAGGCGGGCTATGACATTCGCATCATTCCTGCCAATATCGACGAAACGCCGTTTGATGGCGAGGCCCCGCTTACGCTCGTTGAACGCTTAGCACGCGCAAAAGCCGCCGCCGTTGCCGCCGAGCATGCCGAGCCCAATGAGCTGACGGTCGCGGCCGACACCATCGTCACCTTTGACGGCAAGATTCTGGGCAAGCCGGCAACCGAGGACGAGGCGCGCACCATGCTCCGTGAGCTTTCGGGCCGCACGCACCAGGTCGCAACCGGCGTCTGCATCGTTAAGGCAGGCGATACGGCCGCCCCGCATGCCGCCGAGAGCCTGTCCTTTGTCGATGTGACCGACGTGACGTTCTACGCGCTCACCGACGAGCAGATCGAGCGCTACGTCGCCTCGGGTGAGCCCATGGACAAGGCCGGCGCCTACGGCATTCAGGGCACAGGAGGACGCATGCTCGTGCACGATATTTCGGGCGACTTCTATAACGTGGTGGGCCTACCCATCGCCCGCGTCGCGCGCGCGATTCAAAAACTCTCGTAATTGCATCTGGCGCTGGGTATCCCCCAGCGCCTACAATTTTGGCGTACCGTACGGATCCCGACCGGGCACAAGGCGCGGCGGAAAACCGATAGGAGTTAAACATGGATACACTGCTCGAGGCCATTGACGTCTGCGATGTCGATGGCTTTTGCTATGGCAACTATACGGACGAGGAGGCCGGCACCGGTTGCACCGTAATCGTGGCACCCGAGGGCGCCACCGGCGGCGTTGACGTTCGCGGCGGTGCTCCAGCATCGCGCGAAACCGACCTACTGCGACCCGAGAACACCGTCGACAAGGTCCACGCCGTCTGCCTTTCGGGTGGATCGGCCTTTGGTCTGGAGGCCGCAAGCGGCGTCGCCCGCGAGCTC
>CABUZE010000227.1 GCA_902495955.1 uncultured Collinsella sp.
ACCCATAAAGAGGAAGGCGACGACGAGCAGCCAAAACGCCGGGCTCTTCTTGATACGAGACCAGCCGACGCTAACCTCGGGCGCCGTGTGCTCGTCCTTATCGCCAGCCGTCGAGACGGACGGATCGCCCGGGTTCTCGCCGAGCGGCTTAAGGCCGATCTCGGAAGGCTTGGTGCGGAAGGAGTAAGCCGTGATGGGCAGTGCCGCCACCATGCAGACGGCAGCGAGTACCAGGAACGCAGAGCGCCAGCCCACACTCACGATAAGAGAGCTCACGATCGGCGAGAGAATGGCTCCGCCAAAGCCCGAGCCCGAAAGTGCGATGGAAATGGCAAGGCCGCGTTTAGCGGTAAACCAGTTGGCGGTCACAAGGCTAATGAGCAGACGGGTCGAGGCCACAGCGAAACAGCCCGAAACGGCAAAGAGCACGTAGACCTGCCACAGCTCACCGACAAAGCTCATGCCGGCAAGCACCGCCGAGGTAGCGATAACGGTAAGCGAGCCCAATACGCGGCCACTCACCTTATCGGCAACATGACCGATAACGAGCGAACCCACGACACTCACCACGGTGGAGATGGCATTGGAGACGTTGTACTGCGCAAGGGAAATACCCAGGTTGCTGACGATCAGCGGCTGGAACAGGCTCATGCAGTTGACGAAAATCGTGTAACACGTGGCCATGATCACGAAGCCGGAGGCCACCACGAGCCAGCCGGGGAAGAACTTACGCTGCTGGGGCATACTGCTCCTTTTAGACAAACGAATAGCCTGCGCCGGGCGCCGGTAGTGCCCAAGATTGCCTTGAAAGACAAGGGCATAGGCCTTACGGCCATGCCCGCAGGCTTGAAAGGCAAGGTTGGGTGCTACCGGTGGTCGGCGATATAGCCCAAAGCGACGGCGGTATAGGCCGCGGCACCGAGCGGCAGCTCGGCATCGTTAAAACGTGCCTTGGGATGGTGCTGAGCAAAATGCTCGTCCGTATCAGTCACGGCAGCGCCCACGGTAAAGTACGCACTCGGGATCTCGCTCGAGATCAACGCGAAGTCCTCGCTCGCCATGGCGTGGAACAGTGGCAAGAAGGCGGACTTGGGCAGCACCGCGCCCACGTAGCCAAGCGACGCCTGCGTCATGTCGTCATCGAGTACGAGCGGGGGAACATCCGAGAGCGTCTCGATAGTCGCCGGCGTACGATAGGTCGTGGCCACGCCGTTGACGACCTCCGCGATGCGGGTCTTTAGGTGAGCCATGAGCTCAACATCAAAGCCGCGCAGCGTTCCCTCGAGCACGCAGGTGTCGGGGATGACGTTGGCCGCCAAGCCGCCGGCGAACTTACCAACGGTAAGTGCGACTTCCTTGGCCGCCGGCACCTCGCGGGAGATAAGCTCCTGGAGCGCCAGGTGCACGTGGACGCCGGCCGTGATGGGGTCGATGCAGATCTCGGGGCTGGAACCGTGGCCGCCCTTGCCCTGGAGCGTGATGCGGAAACCGTACACACCCGAGAGCGCCGGGCTGCCGTAGAGCACCAGGCCAAGCGGCGACTGGCTGTTGACATGCATGGCAAAGGCCGCCTGAGGGCGCGGGTTCTCGAGCAAGCCGTCGGCGATGGCAGCGCGTGCGCCCTCAAAGGTCTCCTCGCCCGGCTGGAACAGCAACTTGACGGTAGCGTTGGCCTCCACAAGCTCGGCCTCGCGGGCCTTGAGCAGGCGCGCCGCACCAAGCAGGGCCGTCGCGTGCATATCGTGACCGCAAGCATGCATGCAGCCATTGGTGGATGCAAAGGGCTCGCCGGATTCCTCGACAACGGGAAGGGCATCCATATCGCCTCGGAGCATGACGACCGTTCCGGCCTGCTCGTCCTTGCACGTGCCATTGCCCTGAGCGGCCGCACCGGCACCGATCAGGCCAACGACGCAGGAACCGTCGACTAGCGTGGTATGGGGGATGTCCATCTCGTCCAGACGTGCCTGGATATAGGCAGACGGCTGAGGAAGATTGTTACCCAGCTCGGGCAGCTGGTGTAGATCGTGTCGCCATGCAGCGAGCTCGTCTGCAAAAGCCTGAGCTTCTGC
>CABUZE010000228.1 GCA_902495955.1 uncultured Collinsella sp.
GCGTGGCTTTGCGCGAGCACGGCGTTGTTCCGACGCTTGCTATCGTGCGCGTGGGCGAGCGCGAGGACGACCTATCCTACGAGCGCGGTGCCCTCAAGCGCTGCGAGAAGGTTGGCATTGAGGCTCGCCGCGTTTTGCTTCCTGCCGATGTTTCGCAGGATGAGCTGCTGGCGGCTATTAAGGGCATCAATGCTGATCCCGCTGTTCATGGCTGCCTGCTGTTTCGCCCGCTGCCCGCTGGACTTGACGAGGATGCAGTTGCCGCGGCACTCGATCCTGCCAAGGACGTTGACTCCATGACGCCGGCCTCGCTGCTTACCACGCTTTCGGGGCGAGGCGAGGGCTTTGCTCCTTGCACGGCCGAGGCCGTGCTGGCGTTGCTGGACCATTACGGCGTTGAGCTGGATGGGGCCAAGGTCGCGGTCGTTGGTCGATCGCTGGTGATTGGCCGTCCCGTTGCCGCCATGCTTACGGCTCGCAATGCCACAGTGACGACGTGCCATACGCATACGCGCGACTTGGCTGCCGAGTGCCGTTCTGCCGACATTGTTGTTGCCGCGGTTGGACGTGCGCGCACGATTGGCGCGGATGCGGTCCGCGAGGGCCAGACGATCATCGATGTGGGCATCAACTGGGATGAGGCCGCCGGCAAGCTGGTCGGCGACGTCGATTTTGACGCTGCGGAGTCGATCGTTGGCGCAATTACTCCCGTGCCGGGTGGTGTGGGCGCTGTGACCACTGCGATTCTCGCCAAGCACGTGATCGAGGCGGCGGAGCGCGCATCGAAATAGGTGTTTTGGGCTGTTTGAGGGGTTAGCTATATACCACGTGGTCAAAAAACGCCAAATATGAGTACTGTTGCCAAGATAGTCACATATGTTTTACGTCTTTTAGACTCCCTAACGATATTCATTCTCGTCAGGGAGCCCATTTTATTGAACCTATGGGGAATAACGTTGTCTTGCTTTTGGACAAATGGGGATTTCTGGCACTCGTTACAAGGAAAATTGCTACTACTAAATTGGTGACAGTACTCATATTTGGCATTTTTTGACCACAGGGGTTGCCGGAGCTGTGGCTTCGCCCTTTTTGAGCCAAAGCGATACACTGTTGCCATTTAATTTCTTCGCTCAAGGAGGATGCGCATGCCGTGCACAACGATTTTGGTTGGTAAGAATGCGAGCTACGACGGGTCGACGCTTGTCGCCCGCAACGAGGACTCGTCCAACGGGGTGTTTGAGCCCAAGCGCATGCGCGTGGTGCATCCCGACGAGCAGCCGCGTGTCTACACGAGTGTCCTGAGCCACCTGACCGTTGAGCTGCCCGACAATTCCATGCGCTACACGAGCGTCCCCGACGTTATCCCGGGTCACGGCATCTGGGCCGAGGCCGGCTTCAACGAGCTCAATGTTGGCATGTCCGCAACCGAGACGCTCACCACCAACGAGCGCGTCCGCGGCGCCGATCCGCTCGTGGGCTACGTGCCCGCCAAGGGCAACGAGGGCGAGGACGGCTATGTTCCGGCGCAGCCCGGCGGTCTGGGTGAGGAGGACATGGTGACCCTGGTGCTGCCGTATGCCAAGTCTGCCCGCGACGGCGTGCGCATCCTGGGCGAGCTGCTCGAGCGCTACGGTACCTACGAGAACAACGGCATCGCCTTTAGCGACGTGGACGAGATCTGGTGGCTCGAGACTATCGGTGGCCACCACTGGATTGCCAAGCGCGTGCCCGATGACGCCTATGTGACCATGCCCAACCAGCTGGGTATCGACAGCTTTGACCTGGACGATGCCGAGGGCGCCCAGGTCGACCACATGTGCTCTGCCGACCTGCGTTCCTGGATGGCCGAGTGGCATCTGGACCTGACGCTGGGGGTCGAGGGTGACGGTCCGGCAACGGTCTTTAACCCGCGCGAGGCCTTTGGCTCGCACAGCGACAGCGACCACGTCTACAACACGCCGCGCGCCTGGTACATGCAGCGCTGCCTCAACCCCAGCGATGTGTGGGACGGTCCCGACGCCGACTACACGCCCGAGAGCGACGACATCCCCTGGAGCCGCGTGCCCGAGC
>CABUZE010000229.1 GCA_902495955.1 uncultured Collinsella sp.
GGGCTGGTGGCTCCGTTTGGCGTGGGTGCCGCGCGGGACACCTGCGATCGCCGACGCGAGCAGCATGATGTAGAAGAGGCCATGCCCGAGGCATTCACAGCGTTATCCATGTCGCTTGCCTCGGGGCATTCGCTGGCACAGGGCATGCGCTTTGTGGGCGCCCATGCGCAAGAGCCGGTGCATACCGAGTTTTTGCGGGTGGCGGCGGCAATCGATTGCGGCATCTCGGCGACCGACGCACTCGATGACCTACTCGTTCGCATCGATGCCCCCGGCCTTTCGCTTGTCACCTTGGCGCTCAAAGTGTCGCAGCGTACCGGGGCTCCGCTTGCCGGCTTGCTGTCCGAGGCGTCGAGCATGGTGGGTGAGCGCATTGAGCTCAAACGCCGTCTGGACGTTAAGACGTCACAGGCGCGTATGTCGGCACACATGGTCGCGGCGATGCCGGCGGGCATGTGCGCGGTACTGGCTTTGCTTTCGGCAGACTTTCGCCGCGGTCTTGCGACGCCGGCTGGTGCGGGCGCCGTGGTGCTGGGGCTTGCCCTCAACGTCGTTGCCCTGGTAGTTATCCGGCGCATTATGCGGGTGGAGTTATGAGCGCCCTGGTCGGGGTCGCGGCTTGTCTGTTTGCCCTGAGTGTATTTGCCGCGACAGGTTTGGAGCGTGCGGATGCTCGCAAGATTGCAGAGACATGCAAGCGTGAGGCGGTACTGGTCATTGCTGCGGGCTGCTCGGTGATTGATGCCCTGACCGCGCGAATGAAGGGCGCGATTGGGACGGGCGGCCCGGCACAGGTGTCGCTCGGTGAGGTGTCCGAGATGATCGATGTGGTGCGCCTGGGGCTTTCTGCCGGCCTTTCGTTTGACGCGGCGCTCGAGATTTTCTGTGCCAATCGTCGGTCGGCGCTGGCCGTCCGTCTTGAGCGAGCCTGCATGGCGTGGCAGGTGGGCGTGGGGACGCGCGAGGCCGAGCTGTTGGCTGCCGCGCGTGATTTGGACGTGAGGGCGCTCGAGACCTTTGCCATCACGGTGGGGCAGGCGCTTGCCCTGGGCGCTCCGCTGGCCGAGACGCTGGCTGCTCAAAGTCGCGAGATCCGTGCGGCCCATCGCGCCGCAGTCGAGCGCGAGATCGAGCGCGCACCGGTCAAGTTGCTGATTCCCACCGGCACGCTCATCTTGCCGGCGTTGCTTCTGTCCATATTGGGCCCGCTGCTGGGAGCAGGCGGGATGATGTAGGGAGGAATACATGAACACGATGACCGACATTGCGGGCAAGGCTTGGAGCTGGGCTTTTTGCCGGGCATTCCGCGCTCGCCAGCGTGCCAAGGCGCTGTTGCGGGAGGAGAGCGCGCAGGGCACTACCGAATACGCCATCTTGGTCGGCGTGCTCGTAGTGATCGCGATTATCGCCATCGTCGCGTTTAAGAGCAAAGTCGAAGAACTATGGAACGCGATCAAAGACGGCATCAACAGCCTGTAGGAGGCAGGCGGCCTGTTGGTTCGCCGCTGATACTCGTCTGTTTGCTCGTGGCAATAGCGGCGACGCTTTGGGGGCTGGGCGTTGCGCGGCAGCAGCGTCCAGGCGCTACTGCCGATTTGGGATCGGGCTCGGCGGCGGTGTCACAAGCGGAAGGCGCGCAAGATACGGGCGGTCAGGATGCCGCCGTCACGGCTCGGACCTTTTTGCAGGCACTCGACGAGCGGGCCGCCAGCGCGACGAAGCCGTCTGCGGACAACGCGATTGCGGTTCGACTCGCATGGTCCGAGGGCCGGCCGATGACCGAGGCGGCGGCAGACCTGTTGCGCGCCTACCGCGAGGTGCCCACGGCCCAGCTCGCCCTGAGCGGCTATCTCGATATTAAGGGCAACGTATGGGGCGCCATCGTGCGCGATGGGCGAGGCTGGGTCGACATGGTGACGGTTGCCGCGGATGCTGGCGATGCCTCGTGCCGCCTGCGTGCCGTGCGTCTGGTTCCGCAAACAACGGAGTCAAAGGAGGGGTCGTGAAATGCATGATGTCCTGCGTGAGGAATCTGCTCAGTCGA
>CABUZE010000230.1 GCA_902495955.1 uncultured Collinsella sp.
CCGCCGGCTACTCCAGCTACGGCAACCAGATCGGCCTTGCCACCGGCCAGGTCAACGAACTCTATCACCCCGGCTACGTGGCCAAGCGCATGGAGGTCGGCGCCGTCGTGGGCGCTACCCCGGCAAACCACGTGCGCCGCGAGTGGGCCGCCCCCACCGACAAGATCATCCTGCTGGGCGGCCGCACCGGCCGTGACGGCATCGGCGGTGCCACCGGCTCCTCCAAGACCCAGAACACCGAGTCCATCGAGACCTCGGGCGCCGAGGTCCAGAAGGGTAACGCCCCGGTCGAGCGTAAGCTGCAGCGCCTCTTCCGCCGCGGCGACGCCTGCCGCCTGATCAAGCGCTGCAACGACTTTGGCGCCGGCGGCGTCTCGGTCGCCGTAGGCGAGCTTGCCGACGGCCTGTATGTCGACCTTGAT
Source organism: uncultured Collinsella sp. (assembly GCA_902495955.1). Taxonomy (GTDB): domain Bacteria; phylum Actinomycetota; class Coriobacteriia; order Coriobacteriales; family Coriobacteriaceae; genus Collinsella. The sequence continues at coordinate 423 of CABUZE010000230.1, forward strand.
ACCGTGACCAAAAAGTACGACGGCCTGGACGGCACCGAGCTCGCTATTTCCGAGTCCCAGGAGCGTATGGCCTGCGCCGTCGCCGACAGTGACGTCGAGGAGTTCATGGGCTACGCCGCCGAGGAGAACCTGGAGGCGACCGTTATCGCCGAGGTTACCGCCGAGCCGCGCATGCGCATGGCTTGGAACGGTGTCGCCATCGTCGACCTATCCCGCGAGTTCCTCAACTCCAACGGCGCGCCCAAGCACCAGGTCGCCCACGTGTGCGCCCGCAGCGTGTGGCAGCCCAGCTGGGCCGGCACCACGCTTGCCGAGCGCATGACCTCGCTTGTCACCGACCTCAACGTTGCCTCCAACAAGGGCCTTTCCGAGCGCTTCGACTCCACCATCGGTGCCGCAACCGTGCTTATGCCTTTTGGCGGCAAGACGCAGCTCACCCCGAGCTCTGCCATGGTCGCCAAGTTCCCCGTGGACGGCGAGACCACCACGGCAAGCGCCATGGCATGGGGCTTCAACCCCTACCTGATGGAAGCCGACCAGTTTGCTGGCGCCTACCTGTCCGTGGTCGAGTCCATCGCCAAGCTCGTGGCTGCCGGCTTTGAGCACAAGCGCGCCTATCTCTCCTTCCAGGAGTACTTCGAGCGTCTGCGCACCGAGGCCGAGCGCTGGGGCAAGCCCACGGCAGCCGTCCTGGGCGCTCTCATGGCCCAAGTCGACCTGGGTGCTGGCGCCATCGGTGGCAAGGACTCCATGAGCGGCTCGTTTGAGGACGAGGCCGGCGAGCTCAACGTTCCGCCGACTCTGATCAGCTTCGCTGTGGCCGTGGGCCGCGCGGCGCGCGCCGTCTCCCCTGAGTTCAAGGGCCTGACGCACCGCGTCGTCCGCATCGCCCCCGCCACCTACGGCGAGGACTACCGTCCCGACGCCCAGCAGCTGCTCGCCGCGTTTGACGCCGTCGAGGCGCTCACTGCTACCGGCGATGCCCTGGCCGTCTCCACGCCCGGCTACGGCTGCGGCGCCGAGAGCCTCTTTAAGATGTGCGTCGGCAACCAGATCGGCATCGAGCTTGCCGAGGACGTGGACGTGGAGAGCCTCTTCACTCCGCTCTATGGCAGCTTTATCGTCGAGCTTGCCGAGGACGCCGAGCTGCCCAAGGTCGCCGATGGCGTTGTCGTCGAGCCCCTGGGTACCACCGTCGAGGGCTATGTCATCGACACCGGCTCCGAGGTCATCGAGCTCGCCGAGCTCCAGGAGGCCTGGGAGAACGGCATCGAGGGCGTCTTCGCCTACCGCAGCGCCGGCGAGACCCCCGAGGTCGAGACCATCGACTTCCGCGCCAAGGACATCCACGTGTACGGCGGCGCCAAGATCGCCCGCCCGCGCGTGATCATCCCCGTGTTCCCCGGCAACAACTGCGAGTACGACAGCGCCCGCGCCTTCCGTGCCGCCGGTGCCGAGGCCGACACCTTCGTGATCAACAATCTCACGCCCGAGGCCGTCGCCGAGAGCACCCACGAACTTGCCCGCCGCATCCGCGCAAGCCAGATCGTCATGATCCCCGGCGGCTTCTCAGGCGGTGACGAGCCCGACGGCTCCGCCAAGTTCATCACGGCGTTCTTC
>CABUZE010000231.1 GCA_902495955.1 uncultured Collinsella sp.
CCTTTTGGATTACACGGCCGAGGAGTTTGCAAAGGTCATGGATCTCAATGTCGTCGCCGTCTTTAATGGTCACCAGGCTGCCGCCAAGATCATGACCGAGGCCGGCCACGGCGGCACCATCACTACCACAAGCTCGATGGTCGCCAAGTACGGCCAGCCCTCCGGTGTCGGTTACCCCACGTCCAAGTTTGCCGTCAATGGCATGGTCCAGTCGCTCTCGCGCGAGCTCGCCCCCATGGGTATTCGCGTCAACGCCGTCGCCCCAGGCGTAACCAAGACCGATATGGTCGCCAACCTGCCCGAAGAGGTCATCAAGCCCATCATCGCCACCATTCCGCTGGGTCGCATGGGCGAGCCCGAGGATGTCGCCAACGCCTTTGTCTTCTTGGCAAGCGACATGTCCTCCTATGTCACGGGCGCCATCCTCCCCGTCGACGGAGCCGCCCGCTCCTAAAGGTCGCAAGCCACGACTTCGAACCTCAACGAGGCCCAACGCAAAAGGCGCGCTGCATGCATCAACCGCAGACAGCGCGCCTTGTTCTGTTTGCAGGGGAAGCTGCGTCCCGGTATTTCAGCTCAGAACGGGGCACGGTTTCCCCAGGACCTCCTTGCGGAAACTGCACCCCGTTCTGAACGTCGATTCTGGGATACCGTTTCCGCAATGGGCCTCCTGCGGAAACGGTATCCCACTCCGGGCGCCCATTCCGGGACACAGCTTCCCAACGGCCCCTGTTTCGGAAACCACATCCCATTTTGAACCTTCAGACTGGGACGTGCTTTCCGGCAGGGGTCCAAAGCGGAAACTGCATCCCGCTCTGAGCGTCCATTCTGGGATGTGGCTTCCCGATGGGGGCCGATGCCGAAACCACATCCCGTTCCGAGCCTTCAAAGTGGGACGCGGTTTCCCCGAGAGACTATCGACTACTTACCGTCGTCGTCCTGGGCTTCGTCGCGTGCGTAGAGCTCCAGCATGCGGCGGCGGTATTCGTGCACGGCGAGCTTGGCGCGCTCCAGGCGGCGACGTTCGCGCGGAGTCAGCTCGGACGGGTCGACCTCGTCTCCATAGGTCTTATCGGCAAGAAGATGTGCCGCGTCCACAATACGGGCATCGATATGGCCGCTCGCCGCCTCGGCGGAAAGACGCTCGGCAATCGTATCGAGCGTAGGCAGGCCCTCGAATACGCGACCGTGACCATGCGAGGTCAGCAGCTCGTGCTCGCGTGCGAGCAGGCTCGCCAAATCGTGATGGGCGCGCAGGATGTCAAGCGCATCGGATGGATGCTCGGCAACCTCTGCCACGGCAGCGACCGGTGCGGCGTCGACCACGCGGTAGAAGAGCTGCGCGAGCAATGGCATCAAGAACACCGTGATGGCACCGGCGGCAACCATGACCGACGCAATATCTTGCGACAGCGCGCCCGCGTTGACGGCAACGCTCGTCACGGCAACGATGATCGGCAGCGCCGTGGTGCAGTACAGGGCCACGGTAATGCGGCCATACGCCGACACATCGCGCGTCGCGGGACAAATGCTCATAGAGACAAGGATCGGCACCGCGCGAATAATCAGCAACGCCACGATAAAGCCCGCGAGCAAGCCCGGGCGCGACGCCACGGCCGTCAGGTCGATCTTTGCGCCCGATACGGTAAAGAACACCGGAATCAAAAAGCCGTAGGCCAGGCCGTCGAGCTTGGTCTCGAGCGTATGGTTGCCCTCGGGGATGATATAGCGCAGGACAAAGCCGGCGGCAAAAGAACCCAACACGATATCGAGATCAAAGACGGCCGAGAATGCCACGAGCGTGACCAGGATGAGCACCGTCAGGCGCACGAAGGTCTGCGACGTGGTATCGGCGCGTTCCTCGACAAACGCAAAGAAGCGGCTGCCGACGCGCTTGGAGCGGCTTGGGACCACGGCCAGCAACACGCAGACCACCGCAAACAAGCCTAGGATTACAAGCGTCTGGATGCCAGTGCGAGCAGACAGCAGCACCGACATGGCGAGCACGGGACCGAGCTCGCCCCAAGTGC
>CABUZE010000232.1 GCA_902495955.1 uncultured Collinsella sp.
GCTGCTCGACGGCCACCTGACGCATATGCCCGGCGGCGTCGACCAGTACCTGCGCCTGTGCAACGCCACCGCCGAGGGCGAGCCCGTGGGTGCGCCGAGCGCCAAGACCGGCACGTTTGACACCGGTGCCGCGGCAACTGCGGCCGAAAAGCCCAAGTCGAGCGGCCAGCCCTATGGCCTTTCCAACGCCGAGCGCCAGAAGCTCCGCCGCGAGGTGAGCTCGCTCGAGCGCAAGATGGAGACGCAGCGCGCTCGCGTGGAGGAGGCCGAGGCCGCGATGGCCCAGGTCGACCCCACCAATTACACGGCGCTGGGCGAGCAGCAGGCAAAGATCGACGAGGCCCACGCCGCCATGGACGAGTTGGAGATGGCGTGGCTCGAGGCGAGCGAGAAGCTCGAGGGCGAGGAGTAGGCGAGGATGATTAAGGCTGCGTTTTTCGATATCGACGGCACGTTGCTGAGCTTTAAGACCCATCGGATTCCGGCTTCGGCGCAGCGGGTGCTCGACAGCTTTCGCGAACAGGGGATCACGTGCGTAATCGCCACGGGTCGCCCGACCTACCAGATGCCGGATTGGCTGTTCGACTTGGGATGGGATGCGTACATTACGCTTTCGGGTCAGCACTGTTTTGACGCTGACGGCGTTTACCGCAGTTGCCCAATTGATCCGGAGGACGTCGCGGCGATCGTGGGCCAGGTGGCGCAGGGTCGCTACGACTCGCTGTGCATGCAGGGTGAGAACTCGTTTGTGAACCGTCTGTCCAAGCGCGTGGTGGCGGCTGCCGACAATGCCGGAATCTCGTATCACGAGGAGCCTTTTGAGCATGCTTTCGATGCACCGGTTTACCAGTTCTGTGCCTTTGTGGACCCGGCCGACCAGGGCATAGTTACCGATGTCCTGTCGCATTCTACAACCACGCGCTGGTGCGACCTGTTCTGCGACATTATTCCGGCCAACGGCGGCAAGGACCTGGGCGTGGCGGCGACGCTGGAGCGCCTGGGCATCGACGCGAGCGAGGCGATTGCCTTTGGCGATGGCGAGAACGACCTGTCGATGTTTGCCGCCGTGGGCACGAGCGTGGCCATGGGCAACGCGCAGGACACGGTGAAAGCTGCGGCGACCTATGTGACGACCGCCGTGGACGACGACGGCATCTACAACGCCGCGAAGTACTTTGGACTGTTATAGCTGCGGCTCGGCACTTGGGGACGTTCCTTATCTGCCGGCACCTGGGGACACTCCTTGCGGGGCGTCCCCATTTTGTTTTCGTCCCGCACGTTTTGTGAAACACGGCTAACTTTTAGGCAAAGTAGTAAGACATGGGCAACTTTTGCGGTAAAGTAAGCTGTGAAAAGTATCCAAAGGCTAACTAGCAATCATCGCGAAAGGCGGCCCATGGCCCTACGTGAATCCGGAGAAGACTATCTCGAATCGATCTACGTTCTGTCGGAACGTCAGGGCATCGTGCGCTCGATCGACGTTGCGGAGTACCTCGGCGTAACCAAGGCGAGCGTTTCCAAGGCCATGGCGACGCTGGAAAGCAACGGCTATGTCGAAATGGGCAAACGAGATGTTCATCTGACAGAGCGCGGTCTGGAGGTCGCGCGCCAAATGTGGGAGCGCCACTGCTTTTTCGTGGGGCTTTTGGAGGATGCAGGCGTATCGGCCGAGGTGGCGTCGCAAGAGGGCTGCCACATGGAGCACTGCCTGAGCGAGGAGAGCTTCGAGAAGCTGAGGGCGATGCTGGGACGGGACGGTGCTTCGGCGCCAATAATGACCGACTAGCACTCCCGCAGCGGCGCGCCTCCCGCGCCGGAACGGCGCGGGACAGCGACCGAGACGAGTGGTCCCACCAACTAAGTCCAACTCAGACAAGGAACCCCACCAGCAAGCGATGCCCAAGAACCGCCAGCAACGTTACCGCAGGCCGGGGCCGGGCTTGGTTTTGAAAACATTCCGCAGACCAGAAGTGCCCCCGTTCGTAGCTCCGAAGGAGCAGAACGGGGGCACTTCATTGGTCGAGGAC
>CABUZE010000233.1 GCA_902495955.1 uncultured Collinsella sp.
CGGCAATCGACATGAGCCAGTTGCTGATGGGGTTGGAGGAACCCAGCATTGCCATGGTGCCGCAGCCAAACAGGGCAAACAGGCCAACGGATAGGCGCAGCGCCTCCATGTGTCCAAATCGAAAGAACAGCGGCTGCGCCAAAAACACCATCATGAGGGAGATGAGCATCGATGCCGCCGAGGCCATTGCGGTCTCAAAGACGGCCTGTCCCGTCGAGGGGATGCCCGCGCTGTTGAAAAGCGGGATGGAGACGATGCTCAGAAGCGCGGCGGCGCAGGCCATGATGGCCGAGAAGACAACGATGCACAGGTAGCGTGCGCAGATGATGTCTTTGCGCGAGAAGGGCAACGTTGCTCGATAACGCTCCCAGCCGTTTTGGTTATCGTAGCCAGCTAGCGAGTTCATGATTATGATGGGCGACATTGCGCTGCCCGCACAGGCGCCGGCGCTCATGCCGGAATCGACATCCGACGCGTTGGCAAGGGTCAGCACGACAAACATGAACAGGCCGACGCCTGCAATGCTCGGGATAAGCGAGCGAGCGATGGCGAGCTCGGACATAAAGGCGCGTTTCATTTCGAAGCTCCTTTCAGCATGAGGCGAAGATAGTCATCAATGGTTGCCCGATCGCTGGGAATCTCGGGGAAGGCCTCGAGCGTTTCGCGACGGTTGGGTACGAGCACGTCCACGCTATAGGCGTGGTGGACGGCACGGGCGCCTTCGACGCAAGCCATAAGCTCGGCGGCCTGTGCTTGGGTGCAGTGGGCGATGCCGGCTCGGTCGGTAATGTCCTCGCGCGGCAGGTCAAAAATAATCGAGCCGTTATCGATGCAGATGACGCGGTCGGCGGCGCGATCGAGGTCGGACGTAATGTGGCTCGAGAGCAGCACGCTGTGCTGACCGTCGGCGACAAAGGCAAGCAGCTCATCGAGCAGTTCCTCGCGTGCCATGGGATCGAGGCCTGCGGTGGCTTCGTCCAAAACGAGCAGTTTGGCATTGTGACTGAGTGCACAGGCAAGCTGCAGTTTCATGCCCATGCCGCGGGAGAGGTCCTTGACTTTTGTCTTAGGATCGAGGCCAAATCGGTTGATGAATCCGGCGAACGTTTCGCGGTCCCACGTGGGGTACGCCGGGCCTACGAGCGACTCGATCTGGCCCACCTTGAGCGTGGAGGGGAAGGGGCACGTGTCCAGGACAAGACCGACGCGGGAGCGTAGATGGCGCTGCGTCTCATCGGGCGCGTCGGCGCCACAGCGCTGCCCAAATAGGTGCACCTCGCCGGCATCGAGCTTTATAAGCCCGAGGGCAGCTCGAATCGTCGTTGTTTTGCCAGCACCGTTGGCACCAACAAAGCCGACGATCTGACCTGGCTCCACAGCGAGTGTGACATCACGCAGCGAAAAACGGTCGCTTACACGGCGTGAGATGCCTTTGAGTTCTAAAAGGTTTTGCATGGTATAGCCTTTCTTGCAGATGGCTACTGCATGGTTTCGGGGGCTACCAGGTCGAGCATCTCGTGCAGCTTGTCGCGCGTGACGCCCAGGGTTTCGGCTTGGCTCGCCGCTTTCGCAAGTAGCTCTTCGATATGGCAGAGCTGGTTTTCGCGCAAGAGTTCTTGGTTGCCCTCGGCGACAAAGCAGCCCTTGCCCTGCACGGTGCAGATAAACCCGAGCTGCTCCAGGTCGGCGTAGGCGCGCTTGGTGGTGATGACGCTCACGCCAAGATCGCTCGCGAGTGCACGGATGCTGGGGAGTTTGGCTCCCGCAGCGAGCGTGCCCGATAAGATCTGAGCTTTGACCTGCGAGGTTATCTGCTCGTAGATGGGCTTATCGCTCGAATTGGATAGGATGATGTCCACAGCGGCTCCTTAGCTGTTGGGCTACACGTGTATATAACCGGTAAGCACAGTATATATACACTATGCACAGTTGCGCAAGTCAAATCTCGAACAAAATCGAATTGGGCGATTCATCAGGCGATATATTCAATTGTATTGATTGACTCTTCGCTATTGA
>CABUZE010000234.1 GCA_902495955.1 uncultured Collinsella sp.
CCCGACACATGAATCATGTCGACGCCGGCCTTCTCCAGGCGACGCGAGACGTAGATCATGTCGTTGAGGGTCAGGCCGCCATCGGTGTACTCGTCGCCCGAGATACGAACGTCGATGATAAAGTCCTTGCCGCAGCGCTCGCGAATCTCGGCGATGACCTCGAGCAAGAAGCGCATGCGGGCGTCGAGCGAGCCGCCGTACTCGTCGGTGCGCTTGTTGTAGAGCGGAGTCAAAAAGCCGCCGAGCATGCCGTGGGCGTGTGCCGCATGGACCTCGACGCCATCGACACCGGCCTTCTGCATGCGCACGGCGGCGTCACCGAACTGATGCGTGAGCTCGTGGATCTCATCGACCGTGATGGGACGCGGTGCCTCGCGGGCGTAAGACGGGCCCACAAAGGACGGAGCGATCAGGCGCGGCGTGCCCGGAATGTTAAAGGCCATGTAGGCGGGATGGAAGAGCTGCGGCATGATCTTGCAGCCATACTCGTGGACGGCCGCGGCGAGCTTTTCCCAGCCAGGGATAAACGTGTCGTCGTAGCAGCACATGTCACCCGGCAGATAGGTATAGGTAGGCTCGACCGTCACGACCTCGGTGATGATGAGGCCCACGCCGCCCTTGGCGCGGGCACGGTAATGATCGACCAAGTCGTCGGTCACATAGCCATGATCGGCCAGGTTGGTGGACACCGGCGGCATAAAGACGCGGTTCTTGACCTCGGTTGTACCGACCTTGATCGGGCTAAAGAGCATCGGGTAGGCAGAGGACTCCATACAGGCTTCCTTTCGTTTGAGCCGCTCGGCGGCAGTTGCTAACGTACCTATCGTATCAGTATCCGCCGCATTCGCACTCGCTCGCACTCCCCACCTTCAATCCCGACCCTCACAAAAAAGTTGCGGTGGAATACGGAGTAGATGAGGCTTTTGACAGGCAAAACAGTCCGTATTTCACCGCAACTGATGGGCGGGGTGGAATTGAGGGCTCAGATAGTCAGTCACGCCCTCATCCGCCACTCCCTCACCTACAGCGCGCCGTCCAGCATAAGGTTCACCTTGAGCACGTTGACCGTGGGCTCGCCGAAGACGCCCAGGAATCGGCCTTTGGTGCACTGGGCGATGATCTCGCGCACCTCACCTTCGCTCTTGCCCGTGGCCTTGGCAAGGCGCGGGACCTGGTACTCGGCGGCATCCGGAGAGATCTCCGGGTCGAGGCCGGACCCCGAACACGTCACCAGGTCGACGGGCACAGCGTCCATATCGGCATCGGGGTTAGCGGCGCGGATCTTCTCGACGCGCGCGTCCACAAGCTGTCGGTACTCCTCACTCGCCGGAGACAAATTGGACGGAGCGCCGTAGGCCATGAGCTCGCCGTCTACGCCTTCGACAATTGACACGTTCTGGATACGACCCCACATATGGGCTTCGTCATCGAAGTTCTGGCCGATGAGCTCGGAACCCACAACCTTGCCGTCGACCGTAATAAGCGATCCGTTCGCCTGGTACGGAAACGCAAGCTGCGCGACGCCGGTCACCACGAGCGTGTATCCCAGGCCGCAGACGATGGTAAACAGCGCGAACACGCCAAGTGCGCGCGATGCGATACCTTTGAACATACAAACCTCCACTTACATAATGCCGCAGAACGCGAGCAGCATGTCGATGAGCTTGATAAATGCGAACGGGGCAACGATGCCGCCCAGACCCCATACGAGCAGGTTGTGGGTCAGCAGCTGTCCGGACGGTACCTCGCGGTACTTAACGCCCTTCAGCGCGGCCGGGATCAGCGCGACGATAACGAGCGCGTTATAGATGATGGCCGAAAGAACCGCGGACAGCGGGCTTGCCAGACCGAGGATGTTGAGTGCGCCAAGGCCCGGGTAGATCGGCGAGAACAGGGCCGGGATGATAGCGAAGTACTTCGCCATGTCGTTGGCGACCGAGAAGGTCGTAAGCGAACCGCGGGTCATGAGCAGCTGCTTGCCGATACGCACGACCTCGATGAGCTTGGTGGGGC
>CABUZE010000235.1 GCA_902495955.1 uncultured Collinsella sp.
CGCACCGGTGACGTTAAACGACTTGGAGAGCGAGAAGAACTCAACGCCTACCTCGCGCGCGCCGGGATACTGCAAGAAGCTGCCGCCCGGCTCGCCGTCGAACACGATGTCGGAGTACGCGTTGTCATGAACGATCAACAGATCATGCTCGCGGGCAAAAGCGATAATCTCCTCGTAGACCTCGGGCGTGCCCACCGAGCCCACCGGATTGGCGGGCAGTGACACGATCATTTACTTGTCACGTTCGGCCACCTCGGGGTCGATGCCCGCCACATAGGGCAGGTAATTGTGCTCGGCAACCAGCGGATAGTACTCGAGCTTGGCATCGGCGATCTTGGCGCCCGCCTCAAAGACCGGGTAGCACGGATCGGGAACCAAAATAGTGTCACCCGGATCGAGCAGCGCCAGGCCCAAATGGCCCACGCCCTCCTGCGTGCCGTTGCACGACTGCACCATGGACGGCGTAAGGCCCGAAACGCCAAAGCGGCGCTCATAGTAATCGCACACGGCTTGCTTGAGTTCGGGCAGGTCGCGCAAGGCATACTTCCACATCTCGGGATCTTGGGCTGCTTGCGTGAGCGCCTCGACCACGTGGCCGTACGGCTTAAAGTCGGGCGTGCCCACGCTCATGTTGTAAATGGTCTTGCCCTGAGCCTTCAGCGCGAGAAGCTTGTTGTTGAGCGAGGCGAAGACCTCCGCGCCAAAGCGGTCGAGACGCTGCGATGCCTGCATGGTGCCACCTTTCGATATAAAAAACGCGGCGCTCCGACAAGAGCGCCGCGCGATACGGGCCATCAGATTGCAAAAGTGTAACGCTTGCAACCCCCGTATTGGTTCAATTTGGCCAACCTTAGTCAATTGCATTAAGCGCGTCGATCTGCGCAAGCCACAGACGCGAGCTGGCGTCACTCGGCATACGCCAATCGCCGCGCGGGCTGAGCGTCACCGAGCCCACCTTGGGACCATCGGGCAGGCAGCTGCGCTTAAACTGCTGGGCAAAGAAGCGACGGTAGAACGTACGTAGCCACGTGTGGACGGTCTTGGCGTCGTAGACGCCCTCGAAGCTCTTGAGCGCCATGCGGTAGATCTTGCCCGGCTCAAAGCCAAAACGCAGCAGGTAGTAGAGGAAGTAGTCGTGCAGCTCGTACGGGCCCACCAAATCCTCAGTCTTCTGCGCAATCTCGCCGTCGCCCGTGGGCGGCAGAAGCTCGGGGGACACCGGCGTGTCGAGGATATCGAGCAAAACCTCGGCAATACGCCCGCCAAAGACATCAGCCGCATAACGCACCAGATGGCGCACAAGCGTCTTGGGCACGCTCGCGTTGACGGCGTACATGCTCATGTGGTCGCCGTTATAGGTAGCCCAGCCGAGCGCCAGCTCCGACAGGTCGCCCGTGCCGATGACAAAACCGCCAGCCTGGTTGGCCAGATCCATCAGGATCTGCGTACGCTCGCGGGCCTGGCTGTTCTCGTAGGTCACGTCCTGCACGGCCGAATCGTGCTCAATGTCCTTGAAGTGCTGCTCCACAGCCGCGTGAATCGAAATCTCGCGGAAGCTCACGCCCAGGTCGCGGGCAAGCGACTCGGCATTGGACTTGGTGCGATGCGTCGTGCCAAAGCCGGGCATGGAGACCGCCGTGATGCCCGTACGCGGCAGTCCCAGCGCATCGAAGGCACGCACGGTCACAAGCAGTGCCAGCGTGGAGTCCAAGCCGCCCGAAAGGCCGATGACCGCAGCCTTGGTACCTGTGTGGGCAAGGCGGGTCTTGAGACCAGCAGTCTGCAGGTCGAGGATGGTCTCGCAACGCTCGGCCAGATCACCGTGGTCGGCCGGCACAAAAGGCGCGCGAGGGAAAACGCGGTCGATATCGCAGGCATCGCGCAGGACAGGCTCTTTAGCCAGCACGCCCTCAAACGAAAACTCAACGGTCGTGGCCTCCGGCGCATCGTCGGTGCGCGTCCACGTGGTCGAGCGACGGCGCTCGGCAACCAGGCGGTCAAGATCGAC
>CABUZE010000236.1 GCA_902495955.1 uncultured Collinsella sp.
CGCCCAGACGGCACCGATGCCGTCTGGGCGCAGGCCAGATAACGTGGGCGAACACGCCTGCTAACGCAGATATGCCTTCGCGTTGCCCAGGCTGTAGGCAATCGTCGAGCCGTTGTGCAGCAGTGACGACGTCTGCGGAGTGATCATGCCGGTAATGCCCAGCGCCAGGAGCGCCGAGTTGGTGAGCATCACCTTGGAATACGAACTCGTCAGACGGTCGATAAGCCCCTGGCTCATGCGGCGCAGGCGCACGATCGCGGCGAGATCCGTGTCGGTCAGGATGATATCGGCGACCTCCTTGGCGATGTCGCTTCCACCGCCCATGGCCAGACCCACATCGGCCAAACCGAGCGCCGGCGAATCGTTGACGCCGTCGCCCACCATGGCAACGTGGCGCCCCTCGCTCTTAATGCGCTCCACATAGGCGTACTTGTCCTCGGGCAGCAGTTCGGCCTTAAACTCGTCGACCCCTGCCTCTCGTGCAATGCGCTCGGCCGTGCGCTCGGAGTCACCCGTGAGCATAACGACATGTTTGACGCCCAGCGCATGCAGATCGGCGATGGCCTCGCGCACTCCGGGCTTGAGCGGATCCTCGATGCCGAGCACGCCCACGACCGTGCCATCGACCGCCAGATACAGCGGCGACAGGCCCTGCATCTGGGACTCGATTTGCTCCTTAATGTCGGACTCAAGCTGTGCGCCCTCATCGTCGAATACAAAGTGCGCGGAACCAATGATGGCGCGACGTCCTTCGATGGACGAAGCGATGCCGTGCGCCACGATGTACTCGACGGCAGCATGGCGCTCGCGGTGCTCGATCCCGCGCTCGCGGGCGGCGTTGACCACGGCACGCGCCACCGGATGCGGGAAATGCTCCTCCAAGCAAGCGGAGAGGCGCAGGATCTCGTCCTCGCTCCAGCCATCGGTCGTCAGCACGCAAGCCAAGCGCGGCTGCGCCTCGGTGAGCGTGCCGGTCTTATCAAAGACAATGGTATCGGCCTTGGCAAACGCCTCAAAGTACTTCGCACCCTTGACCATGACGCCCATCTTGGCAGCATCGCTCATAGCGGTCATGACGGCGACGGAACCCGTGAGCTTGAGTGCGCACGAGTAGTCGACCATCAGTGCCGCTGAGGTCTTGATGAGGCTGCGGGTGGTAAGTGCAACCAGGCCCGCGAGCAGGAAGTTCCACGGGACGATCTTGTTGGCAAGGTCCTCCATATGCGACTGGCCCTCGGACTTGAGCGAGTCGGCCGTCTGCACGAGCGAGACGATCGAGCGGAGCTTGGTCTGAGCCGTGTTGGCGCGCACACGCACCAAGATGCTGCCGTCCTCCACGACGGTGCCGGCGAACACGTCGTCGCCCGCGCTGCGCTCGACGGCAAGCGGCTCGCCGGTCAGGGTCGCCTGGTTGACCATGGCACTTCCCTGCTCGACAACACCGTCGATGCAAATGGACATGCCAGTACGCACGGCGACCAGATCGCCGGGCTCGAGCTCGGTCGCGGCAACGCTTACCTCTGTGTCGCCGACCACTTTTTGTGCCTTATCGGGCACATCGAGCAGCGAGTTGATGAGCTCGTTTTCGCTCATGGCGCGGGTGTAGTCCTCGAGCAATTCGCCCACGTTGAGCAGGAACATCGTCTGGCCCGCAGTGTCGACATCACGCTTGACGAACGAAATGCCGATGGCCGAAGCGTCGAGCACAGGAACGGTCAGGCGCGGCTGCGCCAGCTCATGAAGGGCAGCGCGCAAAAATGCCATGTAACCGGCCACGACAAACACCGCACGCAGAGGCGTAGGCAGGAACCAGCGGCGCGCGTAGTGGGCGCCGATAAGTGTCGCCAGGTCCATAACGAGTTTGTGCTTGCGCGGCTCGAGTTGCATCACGTAGCCCGACTTGGCATCGGCGATAGCTTGAGCATCGAGCACGCCTAGGGCATCGAGCACGCTTGCGCGGCGCGGCTCGTCGTACTCCAGCGCCATCTGGCCAATACGGACATAAACG
>CABUZE010000237.1 GCA_902495955.1 uncultured Collinsella sp.
CGAAGATGCCGGTCAGCGTGTCGACCTCCTTCTCGAGCAGGAAGCCGGCGACGGCAGGCAGGTAAGCGGCGGGGCCCACGACGGAACCCTGGGCGCGGTGAGCGGTGCCGAAGGCGTCGAGAACGAAGATGTCGCCGTAGGAAGCGAGCTTCTTGGCGACGGGCTCGAGGGACAGCTCGGGCTGGAAGCCGGTGCCATCGGGACGGCCGAGGTGGCTCATGAGGATGACGCGAGCATTGTGCTCAACGAGATAGTTGATGGTGGGCAGGGCAGCCTTGATACGGGTGGTGTCGCCAACGACGCCATCCTTGATAGGCACGTTAAAGTCAACGCGGACGAGAACGCGCTTGCCGTCGACATCGATGTCGCGGACGGTCTTCTTGGTAAAGGCCATGTTTGCTTCTACCTTTCGTACATGTGTGCACGTATGTGCGCACGGTTTCCAATAAAAAAGGACGCGACCCCAGAGCATAAGCCCTTAAAGGCCGCGCCCTTCTTTAGACGCTCAACGAGCTATTCGCTAAAAGCTAAATTAAGCAACGAACTTCTCGAAGTACTTGATGGTGCGGACCATCTGAGAGGTGTAGGAGTTCTCGTTGTCGTACCAAGAGGTGACCTGAACGAGGGTCTGGCCGTTGCCGAGGTCAGAGCACATGGTCTGAGTGGCGTCGAAGATGGAGCCGTGGGTCTCGCCGATGATGTCGGTGGAGACGATGTCGTCCTCGTTGTAACCGAAGGTCTCGGAGATGGTGGCAGCGTAGGCCTTCATAGCAGCGTTGACCTCGTCGACGGTGACCTTCTTGTCAACGACGGCGTAGAGGTTGGTCAGCGAGCCGGTCGGCGTCGGGACGCGCTGGGCGGCACCGATGAGCTTGCCGTTGAGCTCGGGGAGAACCAGGCCGATGGCCTTGGCAGCGCCCGTGGTGTTCGGGACGATGTTCTCGGAGCAGGCGCGGGAGCGACGGAAGTTGCCCTTGCGCTGCGGGCCGTCGAGCGGCATCTGGTCGCCAGTCCAGGCGTGAATGGTGGTCATGATGCCGGACACGATGGGAGCGAAGTCGTTCAGACCCTTGGCCATCGGGGCGAGGCAGTTGGTGGTGCAGGAAGCAGCGGAGATGATGTTGTCCTCAGCGGTCAGCGTCTCATGGTTGACGTTGTACACGATGGTGGGCAGATCGCTGCCAGCCGGAGCGGAGATGACGACCTTCTTGGCGCCAGCGTTGATGTGGGCCTGAGCCTTAGCCTTGCTGGTGTAGAAGCCGGTGCACTCGAGAACGAAGTAGACGTCGAGGTCGCCCCAAGGCAGGTTGTTGGCGTCGGCCTCCTTGTAGATCTTGATCTCCTTGCCGTCAACGGTGATGGAATCCTCGCCAGCAACGACCTCGTGATCGCGAGCGTAGTTGCCCTGCGTGGAGTCGTACTTCAGCAGGTAAGCGAGCATATCGGGAGAGGTGAGGTCGTTGATAGCGACGATCTCGGAGCCCTCATGACCGAACATCTGACGGAAGGCCAGACGACCGATGCGACCGAAGCCGTTAATAGCAACCTTTACTGCCATTGTGTCTCCTTTCGTAAGGCCCCCGCGAGCTACAGCGCCCGCCGTTGAGGCCCACAAACTAACCACTCGCCTAATATACCTTTTTTTTGACTTGAATTTCACGAGAATGCTCGAAATTGAAAATCAAATTTACGTTAAAACGTTTTAAAGAATAAAATAGCAGCTAAATCCGTATATAAGTCGATACTTTAACCTACCTGTTTGCTTCAATGAGCTTTTCAAGCCTCAAAACGCGATGGTACAGGGCAGACTTCGACAAGGGAGGGTCAGCCATCTCGCCCAGATCGCGCAGCGACAGATCGGGATAGCGCTCGCGCAGGTCGCAAAAGACTGCCAAGGCGTCCGGAAGCGTGTCGCGCAAACCCCGCTGTTCGAGCTCATCGATAAGCGCAAGCTGATGTTGGGCAGCACCGGCGCTTCTGGTCTGGTTGGCGAGCTCGGCGTTCAC
>CABUZE010000238.1 GCA_902495955.1 uncultured Collinsella sp.
CCGAGGATGAGAAGGGCTCCATCTTTACCAAGGCGTGCTTTCCTGCCATGAAGGCCGCCGTTCCCGGCTTTGTGGGCAACTGCGAGGGCACCGACCTGACCTCGGGTAACTTTGACGTCGTCGTTGCCGATGGCATGTCGGGCAACATCGCGCTCAAGGCAACCGAGGGCGCCGCTAAGTTTTTGCTGCAAGAGCTCAAGGGTGCCTTTATGGCTTCGCTTGGCACCAAGATCGCCGCGCTGCTCATCAAAAAGCAGATGCGCGAGATCAAGGCAAAGCTCTCGGGCGATGCTAAGGGTGGCGCGATTCTGCTGGGCCTGCGTGGCGTGGTCCTGATCGGCCACGGTGCCACCTCGGTCGAGGCCGTCAAAAACGGTACGCTCGCCGCGGCGGAGGCCGTGCGCGCCGGGCTGGTCGAGAACGTTGCCAACTCTATGGACGGCATCGTTTTGTAGGAGCGAGTTAGGGCGCTGTTATGTGCCTCGCGGCCTTCGTCGTGGGGTAGAATCAAAACCGTGTCTGGCGTTGCGCTTGCGGCGCCAGCGCGTTGATGTTCACGCAATACGAGAGGAAGCGCTATGGACCGCTCCGAAATCTTCGATAAGATCGCCGAAGTCGCCGCTGACGTTCTGGGCGTCGATGTCGCCGACATTAGCGACGAGACTACCTTTGACGATCTCGATGCCGATTCGCTCGAGCGTCTGCAGCTGGTGACGGCCATCGAGGACGAGTTCGACCTCGAGATCGATGACGAGACCCTGCTGTCGCTCAACTCTGTCGCCGACGCTGTCGACGCTATTGAAAACGCCAAGGAGGCCTAAGTCTTGGCTTTATCTCAACGACTCGCGCGCGCCCAGGAAATCCTGGGCCACGAGTTTAATAACAAGGTGCTGCTGCGCGCGGCGCTCACGCACCCTTCTGCCGTGGAAGGTCAGCCCGTCTCGGCGAGCTATGAGCGCCTTGAGTTTTTGGGCGATTCCATTTTGGGCGCCGTGGTTGCTCGCTCGCTCTTCGAGTCTTATCCGGAGTTTGACGAGGGCAAGCTTACGCGCCTGAAGGTGTCGCTCGTCTCGGGTGCCACGCTGTCCGAGGTGTCCCATGAGCTGGGCATCGACGACATCATCATCTTTGGTGCCTCCGAGACCGGCACGGGCGCGCGCGGCCTGCATTCGGCACTCGAGAACGTCTACGAGTCGCTCGTGGGCGCCCTGTACCTGGATGCCGGCTGGGATGCGGCGGCGGAGTTCATCCACCGTACGCTTAAGCCGCACCTGGCCTCCGAGCGTGCCGAGCACCCCGCGAACCCCAAGTCGTTCTTGCAGGAGTGTGTGCAGGCAGCCGGCCACGAGCCTCCCGCGTATAAGCTGGTCGGCTCCGAGGGCCCCGCGCATGCGCCCACCTTTACCGCCGTGGTGCTCATCGACGGTATTCGTCAGGGCCGCGGCAGCGGTTCCTCCAAGAAGGAGGCCGAAGGGGCTGCCGCGCTCGAGGCGCTCGACCGCATGGGTTACACCACTAACGGCGTGATTCTGAACAAGAAGCCTGTTTAAGCGAGGAACCGTGTATCTCAAGTCCCTCACGCTCAAAGGGTTCAAGTCGTTTGCCGACCGCGCCCATATGACGTTTGAGCCGGGCCTAACCGTCATCGTCGGTCCCAACGGCTCGGGAAAATCGAACATCTCCGACTCGATTCTGTGGGTCCTGGGCGAGCAGAGCGCCAAGCAGCTGCGCGGCCAGGCCATGGAAGACGTTATTTTCTCGGGCTCGTCGGCGCGCAAGCCGGTGGGCGTGGCCGAGGTCACGCTGGTGCTCGATAACTCGGACCATATGCTGCCCGTCGACTTTGACGAGGTCGCCATCACCCGTCGTATGTACCGCTCGGGCGAAAGCGAGTACCTCATCAACTCGAGCCCGTGCCGCCTGATGGACATCCAGGACATCCTGCACGACTCGGGCCTGGGCAAGGATACGCATTCCATCATTAGCCAGGGCAAGCTCG
>CABUZE010000239.1 GCA_902495955.1 uncultured Collinsella sp.
AGGTCGAGCATCTGCTGCACCAGACGAGCCAGGCGACGCGTCTCGGAAGCAACGGTCTCCAAATGCTCATCGTCGGTGGGATACACGCCATCCTGCATGGCCTCGCCCGTTGCGAGCATGGCCATAAGCGGCGTGCGAAGCTCGTGTGCAACGTCTGAGGTCAGGCGCTTCTCGTGTTTCATATCCTTCTCGAGAGAAGTGGCCATCTCATCGAAGGTCTCACCCAGCTGATCGATCTCGTCATCACCGCGCAGCCCCGTGCGAGCCGACAGGTCGCCGTCACGGATTTGCTTTGCGGTACTGGTGATGCGATGAATCGGTTTGGTGAGCATGCGCGACACGAGCGATCCGATAACGACCGAAATGCAGATTGCAACAACCGCGGCGAGGGCCATGGCGTTAAAGGTCTTCTCCCTAAACGCAGAGTCCGCCTTGGTGAGCAGAGCGTCGGAGCCGATGGCCCACAGCTTTACCTGTCCGACATGCTCGCCGGAAGACGTTACAATCTCGACGTTAGCAACGCTATCGGAGTCGGTTGGAGCAGACGAGACCGGGCTATGCGATGCCCTCTTGCCGCTCGTGTCGTCGGTCGTAGCCTGGTTTTCGCGTACATCGGCGGTGGCGCTTGCCGAGGGCCAGGAATCGTCATAAACGATCACGCCCTTTTTATTGACGACCTGCATACCCAGATCGTCGGAAACCAAACTCGACGTTGCGACCGTGCGCAGTTCTCCCGCGGTCCAAGAGCCGTTTTCCTCATATGAGGTTGCCAACTTCTCGGCAGCGGAATTTGCGATTTCGACGATATTGGAGCGTGTGTAATCCGAAAAGACCGTGCCCCACACAACAGAGACAACGCCCACCAGCACCAATACTGTCATGAGCGATGTCAGAGCAAAAGCAAGTGCCATGCGCGAGGGATAGCTCATCGTTGGCCGTGAATCGGAACGAGGCGTGTTCCAACTAGCCTTGGAACCCGCCTCGCTCTCCTGCTTGTGCTTTTGTCCGATTTCAAAGCGCGCAGGTGTCATATGTGATTTCCCTATTTCTCGTCCGACTTATCGGTCTTGGCCGGAGCCTCGAAGCGATAGCCGACACCATGGACGGTGTAGAGCCACTTGGGCTTCTTGGGATCATCGCCCAGCTTGGCGCGAAGATTCTTCACGTGGCTATCGATGGTGCGCTCATAGCCCTCAAAGTCATACCCGAGCACTTTCTCGACCAGCTCCATGCGGTTATACACACGGCCGGGATGGCGGGCAAGCGTGGTGAGCAGCTTGAACTCGGAAGCCGTCAGGTCGACTTCCTTGCCCTCGACCAAGATCTTGTGGCCCGAGATATCGATGACCAGATCGCCGAAGTCGAGTACCTCGACGGCGGGCTCGTCGGCCTGATGGACACGGCGGAACAGAGCACGAACGCGGGCGACGAGCTCGCGCGGCGAGAACGGCTTAATCAGATAGTCATCGGCGCCGAGCTCAAGACCGATAATACGGTCCTCGATCTCGCCCTTGGCCGGCAGCATAATGATGGGAACATCCGAGGTGGCGCGAATGGTGCGGCAAACGCGCTCGCCGGGAATCTTGGGGAGCATAAGGTCGAGCACGACCAGGTCGAACTGATGCTTCTCGAACTCCTCGATCGCGGACTGACCGTCGCCGACGCCCACAACCCAGTAGCCTTCGCGCTCGAGATAGGCAGCGACGGCGTCACGGATTGCCTTCTCATCCTCGACCAGCAGAATCTTTTTTGCATCTGAAGCCATAACACGGCCCCCCTGTCTCAATTAGCTAAGAACAAGCCCATTTTAACGCACCTGAGCCCGCCAGATGCCGCTATGACGCGGCAGCTCGGCGGGCGGTACTCACAATTACAACGCGTTTATTCCCCTGTTGGCGCCTTTTTAACCCCTCTAAGCTTAAAGAGAAAATAGGCGTGCAGTGACCGTCTCTGGTATACACTGGCTGTTGCGCACCGTGGCGTACGTATGGAAT
>CABUZE010000240.1 GCA_902495955.1 uncultured Collinsella sp.
CCGACTCGCCGTGTGCGGAACCGTCAACGATGTCGCGACCTCGGGTGCCAATGTGCGCTACCTGTCGTGCGGCTTTATCCTCGAAGAGGGTTATCCCATGGACAAGCTGCGTCAGATTGTGCAGACCATGGCCGAGACGGCGAGCGAGGCGGGCGTGGCGATCATCACCGGCGACACCAAAGTGGTTGAGCGCGGCGGGGCCGACGGCGTCTACATCAATACCGCCGGCGTGGGCGAAATGCCCGTGGGCGTAACGCTCAGTGGCGCAAACTGCCAGCCTGGCGATGTCATTCTGGTATCGGGTACGCTGGGCGACCACGGTATCGCCATCATGAGCCAACGCGAGGGCTTGGCGTTTTCGAGCACCATCGAAAGCGATGCCGCACCGCTCAACCACCTGATTGCCGATGTGCTTTCCGCAGCACCCGACACGCGCTGCTTTCGCGACCCCACGCGCGGTGGCCTGGCCTCGACGCTCAACGAGTTTGCGCAGGCCAGCAATGTTGCCATGGAGGTCGACGAGGATGCCGTGCCCGTGCGTCCCGATGTGCAGGCGGCTTGCGAAATGCTCGGCTATGACGTGTTGCAGGTGGCAAACGAGGGCAAGATGGTTGCCGTCGTGCCGGCCGAACAAGCCGATGCGGCGCTGGCCGCCATGCGCGCCGCCCGCTACGGCGAGAACGCCGCGATTATCGGCCGCGTGGTGCCGCTTGGATCGAGCGCTCGACCCGCCGTGCGCGTACGCACCGGCTGGGGCTCGACCCGCATCCTCGACATGCTCGTGGGAGAACAGCTGCCGAGGATTTGCTAACGACAAAGGCTCAGGGCTATTAAAGATATTCAGATTCCAAACATGTCCGGCACGCATGCCCAGTATTATGGGGTGCGTTTTACAACTCAAGCGGCAGGAGCACCCATGGCAGCAGCTTTTTCCCATGTGATCTTTGACCTGGACGGCACCATTCTCAACACGCTCGAGGATCTGGCGGCCGCCGGCAACCATACCTGCGAGATGCACGGCTGGCCCACGTTTGCCGTAGACGAGTACCGCTACAAGGTGGGAAACGGCATGCTCAAGCTGGTTGAGCGCTTTATGCCCGCCGAGTATGCGGGCGACGGCCGCATGTTTGAGCAGGCGCTTGCCGAGTTTAGGGCTTACTACGGCGAGCACAAGGAGGACCACACCGCCCCCTATGCCGGCACGATCGAGACGCTCGACCGCCTACGCGCCGCGGGCGTTCAGCTTGCCGTGCTCACCAACAAGGACCACGTCTCGGCGGCTCCGCTTATCGAGAAGTATTTTGGTTCCGAGCGCTTTGCGCTGGTGCAGGGCCGCGTCGATGCGTTTCCGCCCAAGCCCGAGGCGCCTGTTACGCTGCATGTGATGGAAGAGCTAGGCGCCGATCCGTCGACCACGCTCTACGTGGGCGATTCCAATGTCGATATCCTGACCGGCCACAACGCCGGCCTTAAGAGTGCAGGCGTCAGCTGGGGCTTCCGCGGCCGCGCAGAGCTGGAAGCCGCCGGCGCCGACTACGTGGTGGACACCCAGGACGAGCTCGCAGCGCTAATTCTGGGCGAGTAACGAGCAACACTGCCTAACGCAGCTGCGACAATTCTTCCGCGCGGAAAGCGCATCCCGTTTTGGAGCTCCGGAATGGGATGCGCTTTCCGTTTGAGGCACATCAGGGAAACCGCATCCCGTTTCAGAGCAATATTCCGGGTCGCACTTTCCGCAACCCACCCCATCCGGAAAATGCGACCCACTATTCGGCCAAAAACCGGGTCGCGGTTTCCCAAGCACTCGATGCAACGCTAGCACAAGGAATGTCCCCAACTGCCGGCAGAGACGATATGAGCAGGACATAAAAACATTGAGAGCCCCTGCTGCATGAAAGACCGCGGATTAGGCCGACAATGGTGAGTGTCTAATCCAACCGTGGCGGCCACGCCGCATTCATGGAAGGGGCTCCCATGCTCGATACTACCACC
>CABUZE010000241.1 GCA_902495955.1 uncultured Collinsella sp.
AATAAAAAGAGCATCCGCGCCTGGGCACGTAAGGCCCGCAAGCATAAGGACGGCCTGGTGATGGTGCCGGTCTACTTTGTCGATCGTCCGGCGACGGACAGCCGCGATGGCGAGCAGGTGCGCATTGCCGTAAACGGCCAGACGGGTCGCGCGGCCGCGGTAGTGTTTAGCGACAAGCGTGAGACGCATGTGGTAGCGTCGCTCAATCCCAACGTGATGCTGTCGAACGAAAGCACCGTGCACGCCACGCCCATCGAGGTCAAATACGTTAAATCGCCCTTCCTATACCAGATCGTGCGCCGTGGAGGCGGTGAGCAACCGCGCCAGGTGGCAGCGGCGGCCGAGGGCTCCTATCGAGAAGAGAAGCCCAAGCGCAAAGGCCTGTTCAGCGCGATCTTTGGGAAGTAGGGGGGCGGTACGGGACAGTGCGCAGTAGTGCGAGCTGTCCGTCGTGGTAGATCTAAATAAACGGTGGGGCGGCTGCAAAAGAGCCGCCCCACTGGGTAGAATCAGATTGTGCCGCGGAACCCGCTCCTCAGCTAGTCATACTTCGGAAGCGCGGGCAACGCAGGTATTATCGTCTAAAGGGCCGGCTGCAACCGGCCCTTTTCTATGACCCCCTTCTCCACCCATCCCCTGGTTTGGAACAGTGTCGATCTAACGGGCAATCAAACCTCTAGCGCTCTTTGAATTGGGTAGTCATCTGCCCGAAGAAACTAAGTTCGGATGGCTCATAAAGGAGCAAGTCGCCGTCCGCGGTCTTGTAGACTCCGCAGGGAAGATAACGCCCGTCGGGGAGGACATAGAGGTCTCCTTCCTCCTTCAGCCCTGCTGGGAGTAGCGGAATCTCGTGCTCGTCCATTTGGAACTCATCTATGTGTGCAGTCTTCCTCTCCATGATGCCTCCTGCCTTATTTCTTGAATGGCGCCCTAAAACAAGCAGCTCTCAATCAGCTCCTTGCCGCGCAGGATGTCAATCCACTCTCGTGGGATGGCGTCGATACCGTACGCCGTGCCCGCGAGCGCGCCGGCGACGGCTGCGGTGGTGTCGGTGTCGTCGCCCAGATTGACGGCGGCAAGCACGCAATCTTCGTAGCTGTTAGTGTTGACGAAGCACCAGGTGGCTGCCTTAAGCGTGTCGCGCACGAAGCCACCTGATCTGATTTCCTGCTCTGGCGCGCCTTTCAAATGAAGTGTCCACGAGGGGAGCGCGTCGTTCATCACGTCCCTCATCAGCTCGACAAATATGATACATGCATCGGTTGACGTTCTGTGGGCGTGCGTGATTGCCGAGACCTCGCGGATCTCGTTGTCCGTCGCATCGGCGAACGCCAGGGGCGCGATGCGCATGAGCGATCCGTTGCCGTTGTCGCGCTCGCCGGAGCCTCCTTTGCCGGTGTGCAAAGCGCGGGCGGTCGTGCCGCCATAATCGAAAACGCCGTTGATCGTATACTCGCCACGGGCAATCCAGCTTACGAACTTGTCGCGCATGTCTGCGGTGTCGATGTGCCCGAGCTCCCTAATCGAGTCACAGGTAGCAAGCGTCATAGATGTGTCGTCGCTCCAGGTGCCGGCGGGCTGCCCATGCGTGCCGTATCCGATCATGTCCGTGCATTTGAACGTGCCGCGGGGCCTAAACTCGTAAGGAACGCCCAGCGCGTCGCCGACGGCAAGCCCATAGATGCAGTCGCGCAGCGCTGGTTTCGACGTATGCCCACGTTTCGTTGTAGGGGGCGCTGGCGAGATGAGCCGAAATCCCTCCGAATCGCTCTTGCGTCGTGTGGCCATGTCCTCGGCAGAACGCACTTTAGGTGCGCTTTCGGTGATGGCCTGATTGATGCCTGTCATGGAAAACTCCTCTTGCACTTCGGATTGGGGATGCGTGGCAATCAGCGGCAATATGTTCAGTTCGATTCGCGACGCAGTGCGTCGCGAATCGAGAGAGCTCAATGGTCAATATGCCAAAATGGTATGCCTAGACGTCTCTTTAC
>CABUZE010000242.1 GCA_902495955.1 uncultured Collinsella sp.
GAGCGTCTGGGCGAGATCAAGGCCCAGACCGGCGACCTGCCCCTCGTTCTGCACGGTGGCACCGGCATCCCCGAGGATCAGATCAAGAAGGCCATCTCCCTGGGCATCTCCAAGATCAACGTCAACACCGACCTGCAGCTCGTCTTCGCCAAGGGCGTCCGCGAGTACATCGAGGCTGGCAAGGATCAGCAGGGCAAGGGCTTTGACCCCCGCAAGCTCCTCAAGCCTGGTCGCGACAACATCGTTGCCCGCACCAAGGAGCTCATGGAGGAGTTTGGCTCCGTCAACAAGGCGTAAGTAGCGGTTTAACTTCCCGCCGGAGGCCCCGTTTCCCCTACGCTGTTTCCCTCGCGCTCACCTGGCTTTGCCAGAAGTCGCGCGACGGAATCAGCTCCGGGGAAACGGGGCCTCCTTCGTTAACTCGCTACAGGGTTACTGGGCTGAATAAATTGCACTGGCTTCGTCAGAAGTCGCGCCAAGGAAATAGTTCCGGGGGACGGGGCTTCCTTCGTTTAACGCCGCAGGGTTACGAGGCTGAATTCATTTTTATAGGCACCGTTTATCGGTGTTGATGGCTCCCTTGTTGGGGCTTTCTTTTTTATCTCGCTACAATGGACTTCAAGAGTTCTAATGACTTGGAGTTTGGTATGGCTGTTATTGATGTGCTGCCTTCGGATGGGAAGGTTATTGACGAGGGTCCTGTTGGTTGCTCTGTTGATGTTTGCTGTGATGACTTTCGTCATCTCGATATTGGACTGCCGCCCGAGATTCTTCGTCTCAAGGATGCCGGATATTTGACGCAAGCTGTTGCAGCTTGTGATCGCCTTTTGGGGCAGAATCCTGAGCCTTCGCTGGCGGCTTGTGTTCGTGCCGAGCGGTATCGCATGCTCGAGACACCGCTTCATTTTTCGGTGTCGCGTGATCGAGCCATTGCGATGATTCGCGAGGAGTGGCCTGAGTTTACCGAAGAGCAGTTTGATGACCTGATTAATCGTAAGCGAATTGACTGGCGCTTTATCGATGGCGAGCTGTTTGTTCTCGATAACTTCCTCGATTCGCTTCGCGTGTACCCCAAGGAGGTTCCGGGCCTGCGTCCCGATTCTACGGACGGCATTGCGCTGCGTAACCAGATGCTCAGGGAGATGGAGTCGCAAAACGGGTTGACTCGCGTCATCACGCTTAAGGCATCCGTGTCTGTTCCCGGGGCTCTGGAGGGAGAGACCGTTCGCGCGTGGCTTCCCGTTGCCGCCGCCTGTCGTCAACAGTCTCAAATCGAGGTTCTCGATATGACGTCGGGGGGTACCGTTGCCTCTGAAAACGTTTCGGCTCGTACTGCCTCTTGGACATCTTCGACTGAACATTCATTCTCGGTGACCTATCGCTATCACATAGATGCCGCCTATTGCGATGTCTATGGTGGCGCGCTCCCATCGCATACGTGCATGGACACGCCGCTGCCCGTGGACACTTCCGAGGACCGTCCGCACATTGCGTTTACGCCGTACCTGCGACAGTTGACGGAGCGTGTTGTTGACGGGCTCGAGGATCCGCTCGATCGCGCTCGTGCTATCTATGATTACCTGACACAGCATATTGACTATCGCTATCAGCCACCGTACCTGCTTTTGGGATCTATAGCCGACGACTGTGCGCATTCGCTCCGCGGCGATTGCGGCGTTATGGCGCTCACGTTTATCACCATGTGCCGCATTGCGGGCGTGCCTGCCCGTTGGCAGAGTGGACTGTATGTTGCGCCCGATTCGGTGGGACCGCACGACTGGGCCGAGTTCTACACACCCCAGACCGGTTGGCTTAACGCCGACGTATCGTTTGGTTCCTCGGCACGTAGGATGGGGGAGGAGTGGCGTCGTCGTCACTACTTTGGCAATCTCGACCCGTGGCGTATGGTGGCCAACAATCGATTCCAGGCTGAATTTGTGCCTGCTTTCGATGGCATGCGTGAGGACCCCTATGACAACC
>CABUZE010000243.1 GCA_902495955.1 uncultured Collinsella sp.
CGATTTCGTTCTTATGGATTACGGCGCGGGCTACTGTGATTACCGCTCCGACATGACACGCACCGTCGTGATGGGCGAGCCCACGCAGGAGCAGCTCGACCTGTACGCACTCGTGCGCCGCACGCACGAGGAATGCGTCGCCGCCATCCATCCGGGCGTCGAGGGCAACGACATCTTCAAGCTCTCCAAGAAGATCATCGGCGATGCCGGTTATGGCGATTACTACAACCATGGCCTGGGCCACGGCGTTGGTATCGACATCCACGAGCTGCCCAACTTCAACCGCAGCAAGAACATCAACGAGGTCGGCTCGGTAGTCACCATGGAGCCCGGCGTGTATCTGCCCGGTGTGGGCGGCGTGCGTCTGGAGGACTACGGCGTGGTCACCGAGAACGGCTACGAGCCCTTCACCAAGACCCCGCACGACCTGCACGTCATCGATTGCTAGCCCATTTCGATAGATTTTTGGGGCGGGGCGTCCGGATCGATTCGGACGCCCCGCGTTCTCTTTTTATGCGCTCGCTGCAGGCGCCGTCAGCAAGTGTATAATTTCTGTCGTATGTAATTTGGACGCTTGTGCGTTCTGCCCATAACAAGAAAGGTCGCTATGCCTACCATTTCTACCGCCGACTTCAAGAACGGCCTCGGTCTCCGCATCAAGGACAAGGTCTACACCATCGTCGAGTTCCAGCATGTCAAGCCGGGCAAGGGCGGCGCGTTTGTGCGCTACAAGACCCGCGACATCAAGAGCGGCCGCGTCGTCGAGAACACCTGCAACGCCGGCACCAAGTTCGAGAGCGTCATGCTCACCACCCGTGAGTTCCAGTACCTCTACAACGATGGCACCGACTACATCTTCATGGACAACGAGTCCTATGAGCAGGTTCCCGTTCCCGAGGACATGGTGGGCGAGAACTCCAAGTGGCTGCGCGAGAACGACATCTGCCAGCTGCTCTTTGCCGACGATGAGCTCATGGGCGTGACCCCGCCGATGTTCATCGAGACCACCATCGTCCAGACCGACCCGGGCTTTAAGGGCGATACCGTCCAGGGTTCTACCAAGCCGGCCACGATCGACACCGGCGCTGTCATCCAGGTCCCCATGTACCTCAACGAGGGCGAGGGCATCAAGGTTGACACCCGCGACGGCAAGTTCGTCTCCCGCGTCTAGCAACCAACTCTTCTAGGAGGACTCATGCCCCAGGAAATCAAGATTGACGGCATCGGCATTTCGCCCGATGTTCTGACCGCCATCGTTTCGCGCGCCGTGTCGGATGTCGAGGGCATCGCCTCCGTTGGCGTCAAGGACCTTGCCACCAACCTTGTCTCCATGATGCTCTCGTCCAAGGCCCCGGCTTCCGAGCCGGCGGTCGAGGCCGAGGTCATCGGCGACAAGCTCGCACTCACCGTGCGTGTCGTGGTGTTCTTTGGCTATCCGTTCAAGAAACTCGCCGAGGCCGTTCGCGCCGCCGTGGTCGCCGCCATCGATGCCCAGGTTGGCGTTGAGGTCGAGCGCGTTGACGTTTGCATCGACGGCCTCGTTTTCCCCAAGGAGTAACCTTTGAGCCTTAAGGTTTATCGCGGGCGCACGCTTGCCCGCAGTCAGGCGCTGCAGCTGCTGTTCCAGGCCGAGGCCACGGACAGCCCGCTCGAGCGCGTCCTCGAGGGCGATTTCCTGATCTCGAAGGGTCCCCTCGACCCCTATGCGCTGGAGCTTTGCCGCGGTGCCTACGAGCATATCGACCGCATCGACTGTGCTCTGCGCTCTGTTGCCAAGAACTGGGATCTTATGCGCATGCCCGGCGCCGACCGCAACCTGCTGCGTATCGCCGTTTACGAGATGCGTTTCCTCACCGACGAGGAGGTCTCGGACGCCATCGTGATCAACGAGGCTGTCGAGCTTGCCAAGGCCTATGGCACCGACCAGTCCGCGTCGTTCGTCAACGGCGTGCTGGGCAAGATCGCTCGCAGCGAGGAG
>CABUZE010000244.1 GCA_902495955.1 uncultured Collinsella sp.
ATGGGCATTACCGAGCCTGCCATCTTCGGTGTGAACCTGCGCTTCTTTAAGCCCTTCATCGCCGGCTGCATCGGTGGTGGCTGCGGTGCCCTGGTCTGCGCGCTCACTTCGCTGGCTGCCTCCGGCACGGGCGTTACCGGAATCTTCGGTATCCTGCTGTGCCTGGCCCAGCCCGTGCAGTACGCGATCATGTTTGCGGTCGCCGCGCTGGTTTCCTTTGCCGTCTCGTTTGTCCTGTACAAGGACGAGCCCAAGGCTTCCGAGCAGGCGTAGGATTTGCGTAAACAAAAAGCCCGCAGGCTCCATCCTGTGGGCGTTTTGTTTATCTGAAACCCTTGATTTGAGCGTTCGTTGATTTAATTCGATTGGATACAGACATGTCTAACGCACTTCAGCGCGATCTTGCCAAGCTCGTTGCCAATATGGATGCAGCGGCCGCTGAGCGTGGCCATGGGCCCTATGCTCAGCATTTTCATATTATGCCGCCCACGGGCTGGCTCAACGACCCCAACGGGCTTTGCCAGGCCGATGGCGTGTTTCACGCATACTTCCAGTATGCTCCGTTTGATGTGAACGGCGGCGTCAAGATGTGGGGACATGCCACGAGCCGCGATCTTATGAACTGGGAGTATGTTGGCGCGCCGCTGCTTCCCGATGAGCCGTTCGACTGCCATGGTGTGTACTCGGGCTCGGTATTGGTCGAGGACGGTCGCATTCGCGTGCTCTATACCGGCAACGTTAAGCTCCCCGATGCGGACGGCGTTTATGACTATGTCAACACCGGCCGTCGCGCCGATACCGTGTATGTCGAGAGCGCCGATGGACAGACGTTTAGCCAAAAGCGCGTGGTGCTGGCTTCCGAGGATTATCCCGAGGATTTGACCTGCCACGTGCGCGACCCCAAGGTGTGGCGTGACGCGGACGGGCGTTATCACATGGTGCTGGGCGCGCGTCGTCGCGTTGACGGTCCGCATGTCGAGAGCCGTTTTTGCGCCATGCATGGCGAGGGCGCTGGTCGCGATGTGGGCGAGATCCTGGTGTATGGCTCGGCCGATATGCTGAGCTGGGAGCTCGAGAGCCGTGTGTCTACGCCCGAGCGTTTTGGTTTTATGTGGGAGTGCCCGGGTTACTTTGAGCTTGAGGCCGATGACGGTGTGCCGGCGAAGTGGCTGTCCTTCTCCCCCCAGGGGCTCGAGGGCGGTCGTTGGGACCGCGGCAACGTATACGCTGCTGGCTACATGCCTGTAACGGGCGACATTGCAGGTGGTGACGGTGCCTATGAGCTGGGCGAGTTCCGCCTGTGGGACGCTGGTTTTGACTTCTATGCGCCGCAGGAGTTTACGTCCGAGGATGGTCGCCACATTCTGATCGGCTGGATGGGCATGCCCGATGAGCCGACCTATGACAACGCACCTACCGTGGTGTGCGGCTGGCAGCACTGCATGACGGTGCCGCG
This sequence comes from uncultured Collinsella sp., assembly GCA_902495955.1. GTDB lineage: Bacteria > Actinomycetota > Coriobacteriia > Coriobacteriales > Coriobacteriaceae > Collinsella. Next base: position 1,457 of record CABUZE010000244.1, read on the forward strand.
CGAGCTTACAGCCGGTGCCGGCGGCGTGGTGCTGCAGCAGCCGGTGCGCGAGATCGAGCACCATTATGCCTCGGTGCGTGTGGGGGAGGGCTCGTTGGAGGTTGCCGGCGATACCTGCTTTGACGTTGTTGTCGACGGTGTCGACGGCGTATTTACCGCGATCGTTGATGGCGAGCTGAAGCTGGCGTTTGTGCCCGCCGAGGGCGAGCTGCCCGCGCGCTTTGAGATGCGATTTACCGATGAAGGTCGCGCTTCTGCCGGCTGCGGTCGCACCGTGCGTTGGGAGCCCGTCGACGAGGTTCGTAACGTGCGCATTATCGGCGATGTCTCGTCGGTCGAGGTGTTTGTGAACGACGGCGCGCTCGTGTTTTCGACGCGCATCTATCCCGAGACCTATGGCGTGTCCGTTGATGCTCCGGGTGCGAGTGTGACCTACCACGCGCTCAACTTCTAGGCGATTCGTCGCATGTCGGCGCTATACTGCAGCCGTTGCCCACGATGCGGGAAACATCCGCATCGTG
>CABUZE010000245.1 GCA_902495955.1 uncultured Collinsella sp.
CCCAGGTTGCCTTCGATAACGTCGCCCTGTGGCACGAGCGTGACATTTCGCACTCCTCTGCCGAGCGCGTCGCCCAGGCCGATAGCTTCATCGCCCTCGACCACATGTTCCAGTGCCTCATCCGCGTTATCGACGGCCTGCAGCTGTATCCCGCTCGCATGATGGCCAACCTCAACAAGACACGCGGCCTCATCTTCTCCTCCAAGGTCCTGCTCGCCCTCGTCGACACGGGCATCACCCGCGAGGACGCGTACGCCATTGTGCAGGAGAACGCCATGGCAACCTGGCACGAGGTACAGGATTGTGTCTCCGGCCCTACCTTTAAGGAGCGTCTCGAGGCCGATCCGCGCTGCACCGTCAGCCAGGAGAAACTCGACGAGATCTTTGATCCGTGGGACTTCCTCACCCGTATCGACACGGTCTTCGATCGCCTGGAGCAGCTGAGCTTCGAGTAGGTTCGGGCATAACGTTAGCTTTTTAGGGCGCTTTGCTGGTAATGTGTGTTGCCGGCAAAGCGCCTCGTTGCATTTAGGGAAAGACGGGGATAATAGTCGTCTCGAATAACATTCTGAGAGGGGATCGCATGATTTCGTTTGATTACAAGCCTCAGGGCGTGTGTGCTCGCAATATTCACCTTGACCTTTCCGATGACGGCAACAAGGTGATGGGCGTTGAGTTTACCGGCGGCTGCGACGGCAATCTCAAGGCTATCTCCAAGCTGGTCGAGGGCGCTCCTGCCGATCGCGTAATCGAGGTTCTCGCCGGTAATACCTGCGGTATGAAAAAGACCTCCTGCGCCGACCAGCTTACACGCGCTATCGAGGCCGCTCGCGCCGAGATCGCCTAATGGGTATCGCCGATCACATCAAGAACGGAATATCGCGTCGCGGCTTTGTGCTCGGTGGGGTTGCTGCGGGCGCTGCCACGGTGCTTGCCGGATGCTCGAAAAAAACGGGTACCAGCGATGATGCCGCCGGCGAGCCGCAGGTTATCAAGGATGATTCCAAAATCATCTCGATTACGGATGAGTACGAGGCAGTCGACATCGATCTTGAGCCGGCGGCGTCGTGGACGCTGCCTCTGGGTACGCTGCTGTACTACTGCGACGGCGATTACGCCGCGGCAATGATGGCGCCCGCATCGGCACTGCACGCCAACACACTCGGTGTGCTCAACCTGGGCGATGGCTCGCTTACCACATTAATCGAGGATCCTATCGAGGGCACGGGATATGCATTCTACGATGTCCGTGCCGGCGACGGCGTATTCGCGTGGGTTGAGATGAACTTTGCCAATTCATCGTGGAAGCTCTACGCTCAAAATCTGTCGGGCGCTTCGCTCTCTGGCGACGTGGTTGAGCTCGATCGAGGTGGCAAGGACTACGATCCGCCGCTGTTTACGGCGTTCGGGTCATCAGTCATCTGGTATAAAATGCCCTCGGCAGGTGGCAATAAAACGAGTAGCGATTCGTTTTGCTATCGTCGCTCGCTTGATGAATCCAAGGCCGAGATAATTTGGAAATCGACGGGTCGCTTTGCATCGGCCCCGCGCGCGAGCGACGGCATTTTGACTATCTCGCCGCGTGTCCGCAACGACGAGGGCGTCTACTACGGCATAACGGCAATCGATTTGACCGACGGCAACAACACCAAACGTGCCCAGCTAGTCCTTCCCTCGTCAGTCTCGCCTTTCGAGGCCGTATATATGGGCGATACCTTCGTGTTTTCTATCGAGGCGGCCTATAGTGGCGTGGGCAGCCTGGGCAACATGGGCTCGTATATCGGTAAAGAGGGAGGGCCGTATCTCTTCCTGTCCCGTGAGCCGCTCGCATGTGCGGCTGGCAAGAAGAATAAATACCTTGTTAAGGTACAGGCGTCGCATTTCCTGATCGACACCTCTGCCAAGACCTATGGCTCGCTGCTGTCGCCCGACCGCGCTTTGGAGTATGGCGATTATCCAGCTACGGC
>CABUZE010000246.1 GCA_902495955.1 uncultured Collinsella sp.
CCACGCCCGACATCCTGGTCAACAATGCCGGCGTTATCCAGCGCACCCCGATGCTCGACATGAGCGCCGAGGACTTCCGCCGCGTCGTCGATATTGACCTCAACGCACCGTTTATCGTGTCCAAGGCCTGCCTGCCCGGCATGATCGCCAAGGGCCACGGCAAGATCATCAACATCTGCTCGATGATGAGCGAGCTAGGTCGCGAGACCATCGCCGGCTATGCCGCCGCCAAGGGCGGACTCAAGATGCTCACCAAGAACATCTGCTCGGAGTTTGGCGAGGCCAATATCCAGTGCAACGGCATTGGACCCGGCTACATCGCCACGCCGCAAACCGCACCCCTGCGCGAGACGCAGCCCGACGGCAGCCGCCACCCGTTTGACCAGTTCATCATTGCCAAGACGCCGGCCGCCCGTTGGGGCACGCCCGAGGATCTGAAGGGCCCCGCCGTGTTCTTGGCTTCCGATGCATCGAACTTCGTCAACGGCCACATCCTCTACGTCGACGGTGGAATCCTCGCATACATTGGAAAGCAGCCTCAATAAGCGTCGCCGCAACTGCCCATATCAGGTTTCATCCACTCGTTTTTCATTTGAGTTGCGGTGAGATAAGGATTGGTTTTGGCTTCTATCAGGCAAAACAGTCCGTATTTCACCGCAAGTTAGAAATAGAAAGGTAATTCGCAATGAAGATCGCTCTGATCAACGAAAACTCTCAGAACTCCAAGAACCCTATGATCGAGGCTGCCCTTAAGAAGGTTGTCGAGCCCATGGGCCACACCGTCTTTAACTATGGCATGTATGCCGACGCCGACTCCAAGCCCCTCACCTATGTGCAGAACGGCATCCTGGCCGCCGTGCTGCTCAACTCCGGCGCTGCCGACTACGTCGTGACCGGCTGTGGCACCGGCGAGGGCGCCATGCTCGCCTGCAACTCCTTCCCCGGCGTGCTGTGCGGCCATGTTGCCGACCCGCTCGATGCCTACACCTTTGCCCAGGTCAACGACGGTAACGCTGTCGCCATGCCCTTCGCCCTCAAGAACGGCTGGGGCCAGGAGCTCAACCTCGAGTACACCTTTGAGAAGCTCTTTGGCTTTGGTTCGGGCAACGGCTATCCTGCCGAGCGTGTTGAGCCCGAGCAGCGCAACAAGAAAATCCTCGACGGCGTCCGCGCTGTGACTATGCGTCCGCTCGTCGACGTTCTGGGCGAGATCGATCAGGACCTGGTGAAGGGCGCACTTGCCGGCGAGCACTTCCAGGAGTACTTCTTTGCCATCGCAACCGACGAGGCCATCATCGCCAAGGTCAAGGAGATCCTAGGCCTCTAATCGCACAACTCATTGCAGCTAACGCAAGCGGCGGTCGTCCCACGTACGGGACGGCCGCCGCTTTTTACTATCTACCGACTGACGCCGCGGGGACAGGCCCCATGCACCAAGGGATTAACTAGAGCTCGCAGGCAACCTTATAGCCATCGCCGATGGCGTCGCGGATGTTGCCGCACTTGTTGGCATCGCCCAGCACGTGGGTGGTAACGCCGGCTGTAGCCAGGTCGTCGGCCAGCTTGGTGTTGGGACGGTAGCCCATGGCAAGCACCAGCGTATCGGCATCGGCGATGGTGTGGACCTCGCCGTCCTTCTCGTAGCTGATGGCATCCTCGGTAATCTCGGTCACCTTGGCCTCGGTCAGCACGTGGACGCCCTTGGAGAGCATGCGCGTGATGAGCACCGCGCGACCGGCGCCGCCCTCGTTGGCGGCGAGCGTCTTGGTCATCTCGATGACGGTGACATCGCGATTGGCCGGCGAGAGGTCGTTGACCAGCGGGGCCAGGTAATCGGCCGTCTCGCAGCCGACGGTGCCGCCGCCCACAATAACGATCTTCTTACCCGGGAAAGCCTTGCCGCCCAGCAGGTCGTCGGCCGTCATAACCTGCTTAAAGCCCTGCATGAAGGCCGGGG
>CABUZE010000247.1 GCA_902495955.1 uncultured Collinsella sp.
CTGGCGGCCGAGCTCGAGGAGATTAACCGTCAGCGTCGCGAGATCGAGGCGGAGCTCACGCGCGATGCCATGGCAAAGGTCGAGGAGACCTATGACGGCGGGCGCGCCATCGTCGTGGGTGGCGAGGGCTGGCACGAGGGCGTCAAGGGTATCGTGGCGAGCCGCCTGACCAACCGTTATCACGTGCCGGCGCTGCTGTTCTCGATCGAAGACGGTATCGCTCGCGGTTCGGGTCGCTCGGTGGGCAAGGTCAACCTGTTCGACGCCGTAGAACGCTGCTCCGATCTGCTGATTCGTCGTGGCGGGCATGCGGGCGCGGTGGGCGTGACCATTGAGGCATCCAAGCTCGACGAGTTCCGTCGTCGCCTTTCTGCCGTGCTTTCGGAGCTTCCCGCCGAGGACTTTGAGGACACCGACGAGGTTGCCGCCACCGTCGACCTCTCCGAGCTAAATATCGAGACCATCGAGCAGATCTCCCGCCTTGAGCCGTTTGGCCAGGGCAACAAGGTGCCGCTGTTGGCGGCCGAGGGCGTGACAATGTGCGATCGCGCCGTGGTGGGCAAAACTGGCGAGCACATGCGCTTCGTGGCGACCGATGGCGCCGCGAGTGTGCCGGCCATTATGTTCCGCGTGCCGCAGATCGATAAGCTCATCAATTGCGATAGCGCCGTCGATTTGGTGTTCGAGGCCGTGGCCGAGCATTGGCAAGGTCGCGTAAAGCCAAAGCTCATGATCAAGGATGTCTTGGTCCGCGATACCACGGCGCCCAGCGTTGACGACCCGGCATGTGAACTTCGCCGCGGCGTGGAGCCTGCGGACGCCGGTCTTCGTCTGGAGTCCCGCAAGCGCCAAACGCTCGCCCAGCTTTCCTATACCGAGCTGACGCGCTCGCTTATCCATAGCTTTATCGGCTCGAACCAGCCGCACCGCGCTCAGGTCGAGGCACTCGATGCTCTGGCCGATCACCAAAGTGTTCTGGCCGTTATGGGAACGGGGCGCGGCAAGTCGCTCATCTTCCATGTGCATGCCGCGCGCGAGGCAGTCCTTCGCGGGCGTGCGAGCATCTTTGTCTATCCGCTGCGCGCGCTCGTTGCTGACCAGGCCTATCACCTCTCGTCGACGATGGCCGCGCTCGGCATTGGCGTGGGCGTGCTGACCGGCGAGACCGTGGAGGCGGCGCGCGATGACGTGTTCGCCGGCCTAGCTTCGGGCCGCACCGGTATCGTGCTCACGACGCCCGAGTTCCTATCTATCCACCGTGACCGCTTCGCGCGTTCGGGCCGCATCGGCTTTGTCGTTATCGATGAGGCGCATCATGCCGGTCTTGCCAAGGGCGGCGACCGCAGCGCCTATCTTGACATGCCCGATATCCTCAAAGCTCTGGGCGACCCGGTCGTTATGGCTGCGACGGCCACCGCGACGGCTCCGGTCGTGGCCGAGCTTGCCCGCATGCTTCCGATCACTCACACGGTGGTCGACGAGACGGTGCGCGAGAACCTGCAGCTCGAGGACGACCGAGATCTTGCGAGCCGCGAGAACCGTTTGGTGTCGATCGTGGCGACGGGGGAGAAGACCGTCATTTACGTCAATTCGCGCGACCAGTCCGTGGCGCTCGCCAAGACGTTGCGCAAGCGTGTGCCCGATTGCGCGACCCATATCGCGTTCTATAACGCGGGGCTTGCGCGTTCCGATCGCCGTCGCGTGGAGGAAGCATTCCGAGACGGCAGCCTCAGCTGCATCGTCTCGACATCTGCCTTTGGCGAGGGCGTCAACCTGCCCGATATCCGCCATGTCGTGCGCTATCACATGCCGTTTGGCGGCATTGAGTTTAACCAGATGAGCGGCCGTGCCGGTCGCGATGGCCAGCCCGCCGTGATCCACCTGCTCTATTCGTCGCGCGATGCCCGCATTAACGAGCGCCTGCTCGACTGCTACGCACCCGAGCGCGACGAGC
>CABUZE010000248.1 GCA_902495955.1 uncultured Collinsella sp.
AACGCGCAGGCGGCAACGGCGGTCTTACCGGTACCGACGTCGCCCAGCAGCAGACGGTTCATCACACGACCGCCATCGCACATGTCATGCAGGATATCTTGAAATGCAGCCTCCTGCTCATCGCTCAGCGAAAACGGCAGGGCCTGTTTAAGCGCAGCAAAATGCCCACCCGCGTCATGCGCATAAGGCACTATGTCGACCATACCGCCATCGTTGCGCAGACGCAGCGCGAGCTGCAAGTAGAGACACTCCTCATAGGCAAGCCGCCGGCGCGCGATGTCGCGCTCGGCCATGCTCGAGGGAAAGTGGATCGAGCGCAGCGCACGGGCATTGCTCATGAGCTTCCGTTTTGCGCGCAGCGGCGCGGGAATGGGGTCGAACGGATTGGCGACCACCTCGAGCGCACCGCTCACGATACGGCGCATCCATGCCTGACTCACGCCGTCACTTACGTAGTGGACCGGCAAAATGGTACCCGCGGCGCGTCCGTCCTCGAGCTTTTCAAAGTGAGGCGAGGCCATCTGCTTAAAGCCGTAGGCAAACTCGACCTTGCCCATCACGGCCAGGCGGTCGCCCTGCTTGAACTGCTGGGCAATCCAGGGCTGACGGAAAAAGGCAACCTGCAGCACGCCCGTCTCGTCCACGAGCGAGACCTCAGTCACCTGCATACGCGGACGGGGCTGCTTTTGGACAATACGATCGACCGTGGCGATGATGGTGCACACGGTACCGATGGGCGCCATCTCGATGGACCACGAGCGAGTGAAGTCCAGGTAGCGATGAGGAATATGGAGAAGGAGGTCCCCCACCGTCCGAATTCCCAGACGGCGAAGGGCCTCCTCACGTTTACCCGAAACATATTTGAGTCGCGCGATATCCTCATCGAGCGCATTGCTCTGGGCAAACCGCTCCGAGACGCGCGGCACGGAGCACAGCTCGGACATGGGCAGAGCCTACTCGATCGAGAAGATCACGGGATAGAGCGGCTGCTCGCCACGATGGGCGTCGATCTCCAGATCGGGCTGAGCCTCCTCGATAGCGTCGACGATCTCCTGGAAGGCCTCGTCGGACAGCTCCTCGCCGGCCAGAATCGTCAGCGCGTCGCCCTCCTCTTCCTCCTGCATACGGTTGATGCAGTCGAGCGTCACCTGCTTCACGTCGGAGCCGACCACATCGATGGAGCCGGCGATGATGCCCATGACGTCACCGGAGTGAATCGGCGAGCCGTCGGAGGCACTGGAGTCGCGCACGGCGCGGGTGACCTCGCCATCGCGGACCTCGCTGATGGCGTCGACCATGGCGGCAACGGCGTCCTCAAGCTCGGAATCGGGCAGGACCGCGAACAACGCGGAGAAGGCCTGCGGGACGGTCTTGGTGGGAACGACGGCGACCTTCTTGTCGGTGCAGGCGGAGGCAGCAGCCTCGGCAGCCATGCGGATGTTGCCGTTATTGGGCAGGATGATGACCGAGGTCGCGTTGACCTGGTCGACGGCGCCAAGCAGGTCGGCGGTCGAGGGGTTCATGGTTTGGCCACCCGACACGATCACATCGACGCCGAGGGACTTGAGGATGTCGGCCTCGCCCGAACCGGCGGCAACGGCGACAAAGCCCAGGGCCTTCGCAGGCTCGGCGGCCTTCTCCTGGTCCTCGTGGATCTTAGCGGTACGGTCGTGGGCCTCCATCTCCATGTTGTGGATAAAGACCTCGTAGATCTGACCGAGCTGCAGCATGTGCTCGAGCACCAGGTTGGGGGTGTTGGAGTGCACGTGAATCTTGTAGTCGGGGTAAGCACCAACGAGCAGCTCGCAGTCGCCCATGGAGCCCAGGAACTTCAGGCACTCGTCCTCGTCAAACGGGGCGTCGGCCTTAAAGAGGAACTCGTTGCAGTAGCGGAACTCCGAGCCCTCCCAGTCGTCGTTGGCCTCGATCTCAACACGGCCAAGAGCGGC
>CABUZE010000249.1 GCA_902495955.1 uncultured Collinsella sp.
AAATCCCAGACCACCGCGCAGGAAGCTGCCGAGTGGCTCAACACCGATTCCCACCTTACGAGCGCGCTGAGCGCACAGCTCGCTCGTTCCCTTCAGAGCTCTGGCGCCGTGTCCGTGGCCCTCAACGCGGGCACGGCGGCCGAGCTGCCCTGCGGCTACTGGCTCATCGTCGCCGACGACGACGCCATCGCCCAGAACGAGGCCGGCACCGCGCCGATCATGGCCCTGGTGGGCGGCAGCGCCGTCACCGTCAAGCCCAAGGCCGCGACCCCCAAGGTCGCCAAGCACGTGCTGGAGGACAGCACCGCCGCCTGGCAGAAGGCCGCCGACGCCACGGTCGCCGACGATCTGTACTGGCGCCTCTCTGCCACGGTCCCGGCGGGGCTCACGGCCTACGACACCTATACGGTGCGGTTCGTCGACACCATGAGCGCGGGGCTCGTCCCTTCCAAGGTGGCCGCGAGCATGCGCGTGTACGTGGCGGCGGGCGCGGACGGCGACTTCGACGCTGTCCCGACCGACAAGGACGGCCGCGTCGGCACCGAGCCCGCGAAGGGCTGGACCGATATCACGGCCCAGTGCGCCACCAAGGTAGCAGCGGACGGCAGGACCTTCACCGTGCGCACCGGCGACCTCATCGCCGCGCTCGGCGGGGCCGACGCCTTCACCGCGGGCGCCCGCGTGGTCGCCGTGTACAACGCGCCGCTCAACAGCGCGTGCAACCACGGCATCGCGAAGGGCAACCCCAACGAGGTCTACCTGCGCTACCCGCGCTCTCCCTTTGCCGACCAGTCCGGCGACGCCGGCTTCACCCACACGCCGAGCGACGATGCGTGCGCCTACACCTGGGATCTCGCGCTCACCAAGCGCGGTAGCGATGGCGACAAGCCGCTTGCCGGGGCGGTCCTGAGCATCGTCGACGACCGCGGTCGTACGTTGGCGGCCGACGGTACGTGGGATGCAGAGAGCAAGGCCACCGTCACCACGGGCGAGGACGGTCGCGTGACGGTCTCGGGCGTGGACTCGGGCAAGCTGGAGGTCCGCGAGCTCAAGGCGCCCAAGGGCTACACCGCCTTTGAGGGCACGCGCTCCGTGACGGTCGAGGCCGAGGGCCTGGACGTCGACCAGGTGGCCGCCGCCAAGCCCAAGCTCACCATCACGGCCGAGTCGCCCCTGCGCGCCGACAGCGCGGACGGGTCGACGGGCAGCCTGGAGGCGTCGCTCATCAACACGCCCACCGGCACGCCCCCTAGCATTACCACCGGAGGCTTTATGCCCTCGACTGGCGATATGGCAATGTACGCCGCGGCCGCCGCAGCGGTCGCCGGAGCCGCGCTCATCGTGGTCGCGCTCCTGGTCAAGCGGGGAGGTGGCAGCCATAAAGAGTAGCTGGCAGCCCCACAGAGAGCGGGGCGAGACGTAGCGAAGTAGATGCTAAGACACAGACAGACAGATTTAGATCAAATGGAATTCAAGCAGAAAGCAGAGGAAAAGAAGATGAGCATGAGCAAGAACATCGCACGCCTGGCAGTAACGGCAGGCCTCACGGCGGCGTTGAGTTTTGGTGGAGTCATGGCGCCGGTGACCATGGCGTTTGCAGCTGAGGGCGGAACCGCCGCAAGCTATGTGCCGACGGCGACGACGACCGGCAACGTGACCATTGCTGAGAACACCTATGCCGACACCTCGTTTAAGGGTATCCAGATTTTCAAGGCCACGGTAACGCAGGGTAAGGCTGATACGAATGGCGATGGCGTTGCAGATGCGGATGGAGCTTGGAACAAGGATGGCGTAAAGACGCTGTCCGACATCCAGTGGGCGACTCCTGAGGTTGAGAAAGCTGTTAAAGGCGTTTTTGCTAAAGACGCCAACCCTGGTGATAGCGCCACAGTTCAGGATTGGGCAGACTACATCAATAGAATAGTTGCTGGTAATGCTGGCGAAGGAT
>CABUZE010000250.1 GCA_902495955.1 uncultured Collinsella sp.
GAATGACGATCTCGACCGCGCGACCGACGAGCTCGTTCGCGTACTCGATATGCATGAAAGGATCTGAGGTCCGTGTCCGTTGTAAAGCCTTGCATTGACGATCTTCTGGAGAAGACCGATCACAACCGCTTCCTGCTCGCTTCGCTTGCCTCCAAGCGCGCCTGCGACATTAACAGCATGCTGCGTGGCCAGCACAACCGCGTGCTTGCCGTCCAGGATGTCGATGACATCACCATCGGGCTTTCCGGTGCCGATACCATTTCGATGGCTATGGACGAGATTGTCGACGGCGACATCTCTTACGACGAGGCCCGTTACGAGAAGGCGCTCGGCCACAAGGTTGCTGAAGCCTAAATGGCGGCTCGCGTCTGCCTGGTCCACTATCACGAGGTTGGACTGAAGGGCAAGAACCGCGCACATTTTGAGCATATCCTCATGGATAACATCAAGGCGGCCTTGGCCGCCTTTTCCGTGAATGCCGTGTCTCGAATTTCCGGTTATATCCTCGTGACCTTTAACGAGCATCAGGCCGACGAGGCGGCGCGTGTCATTCGCACCGTTCCCGGCGTTGCTCGCGTGTCTTTGGCGTATCACACCAATCGCGACCCTCAGGAGTACTGTGCCGCCGCCGTGAAGGCGCTGCGCGAGTTTGGCCCCTTTGATTCGTTTAAGGTGCACGCCAAGCGCTCCAATACCGACTATGAGCTCACCTCGATTGACATCAATCGTCAGGTGGGCGAGGTGCTGTGCGAGGCCTTCCCCGATAAAAAGGTTCAAATGCACGACCCCGATGCGATGGTGCACGTACTGGTGGTCCAGGGTAGCGTTTATGTGTACGCGCGCTCCGAGCGCGGCGTGGGCGGTCTGCCGGTGGGATCTGCCGGCAAGGTCGTGACGCTGCTGTCGTCGGGCATCGATTCTCCGGTAGCGACCTGGATGCTCGCGCGTCGCGGCGCGGTGTGCGTGCCGGTACATTTCTCCGGTCGTCCGCAGACGCCCGACACGAGCGAGTAGTTGGTGCAGGACATCATCCGTGCGCTTGAGCCGGGTGTCCAGATCGGCCGCCTGTACGTGGTGCCGTTTGGCGACTGCCAGCGTGAGATTTCGGTCACCTGTCCCAGCAACCTGCGCGTGATCATGTATCGCCGCATTATGTATTCGGTTGCCGAGCGCATTGCACACATCGAGGGCGCCAAGGCCATCGTGACGGGCGAATCGCTTGGACAGGTTGCCTCCCAAACGCTTGAGAATATCATGGCCGTTAACGAGGCCGTGAAGATCCCCGTGTTCCGTCCTCTCATCGGTTCGGACAAGCAGGAGATCATCGCGCGTGCCGAAGAGATCGGTACCTTCGATATCTCGACCGAGGCCGCTCCCGACTGCTGCACGCTCTTTATGCCGCGCCGCCCCGAGACGCACGCCAAACTCGATGCCGTGCATGAGGCGTGGGAGTTGTTCGATCACGAGGAGATGATTGAGCGCCTGCTCAAGCAGACCGAGTACATCGATTTTGAGAGCAACACGTATAAGGCCCCTAAGACCTTAAAACGCAAACATTCGGAGCTTTCTCCGCGTGAGATTTACCAAGATCACAAGTAAATTTGTGCATAGACCGACGATGCGCTTGCATCGTCGGTCTTTTGCTATCTGGGCATTTTGCGGCTAAGTGTTCATTTGCTGACGTGTGCCTGAATAAATGGACAGATTTGTGCAAGGTTTTGGTCAGCTTTTGGTTTGACCGCTAAAACCGGTTTTGGGGCGTGGCTGTTGCGGGACTCCTTTCCTGACACGATGGTGTTGGGAGGTTTTGCTATGGCGCAGCGCGAACAACATGAACGGGTCAAAAAGATGGACCGCTGGGCGGGCAAGTTGCTCGGGCATAAAGCGGTGGTGGTGGCGATACTCGTCGTCATCGCGA
>CABUZE010000251.1 GCA_902495955.1 uncultured Collinsella sp.
AGCTCTTCGAGCAGGTCAAGAAGTCCGCTGCTTCCAAGGGGCAGGTGCCGGAGCACAAGTTCGACTCCTCCATCGAGGACGTTCTGACGCACATCGAGAACAACCTTCCGGCGAGCGTTCCCGCTAACAAGCGTCGCTACTACGCGGTCAAACTGTTTGAGCGCGACGCGGACGCCTGCAAGCTCATCAACCTCACCAAGGCCCCGGCCAAGATGAGCACCTCCGAGAAGATCGACCGTGTGGTTACCAACCGTATCCTGGGCCTGCCGATCTTTGTCGTCATCATGTTCTGCGTGTACTACATTGCCGTTTCCACCTTGGGCGGCACGGTGACCGACTTCACCAACGATCAGCTCTTTGGCACCGACGGTTGGTATGTGATCGGTCAGGGCCGCGATGCTTACGATGAGGCTGTCGAGGCCGCGGGTGACGACGCCGACTCGGTCGACCCGGCACAGTACGGCCCCTATGTCCCGGGTATCACCACCATGGTGCACGACGCCCTCGTGGCGGGTGGCACCGAGGACGGTGGCCTGGTCGATTCGCTGGTCTGCGACGGTATCGTTGGCGGCCTGGGCGCCATTTTCGGCTTTGTGCCGCAGATGTTCCTGCTGTTCGTGATGCTGTCCTTCCTGGAGGACTGCGGCTACATGGCCCGCGTCGCCTTCATCATGGACCGCGTGTTCCGCCGCTTTGGCCTGTCCGGTAAGTCGTTCATCCCCATGCTCGTGTCCTCAGGCTGCGGCGTCCCCGGCGTCATGGCCACCAAGACCATCGAGAACGAGAAGGACCGCCGCATGACGGTCATGACCACCACGTTCATCCCCTGCGGCGCCAAGCTGCCGATCATCGCCCTGCTCATGGGCTCCATCATTGGCGATTCTTCCACCACGGCCGCATGGATCAGCCCGCTCTTCTACTTCCTGGGCGTCTTTGCCGTCATCGCCTCGGGCCTCATGCTCAAGAAGACCAAGCTCTTCGCCGGCCGTCCGACCCCGTTTGTCATGGAGCTTCCTGCCTACCACTTCCCGGCGATCCGTTCCTGGGCGCTGCACGTGTGGGAGCGCTGCTGGGCCTTTATCAAGAAGGCCGGCACGGTCATCTTTGCGTCCACCGTCGTCGTTTGGTTCCTCTCCAACTTTGGTAGCTATAACGGTTCCTTTGGCTTCCTGCCTGCGATGGACGGCATCCCCGAGGAGTTTATGGACTACTCCGTGCTTGCCATGCTGGGCAACCTGGTCGCTTGGATCTTCGCCCCGCTCGGCTTTAGCACCTGGCAGGCAACCGCACTGACCGTCTCTGGCCTTGTCGCCAAGGAGAACGTCGTCGCCACCGCCGGCTCGCTGCTGTCCGTCGCCGACGCGGGCGAGACCGACCCGAGCCTGTGGACCGCGTTTGCCGGCATGTTCCCCACCATGGGCGCCTGCGTTGCCTTCGGCGCCTTCAACCTGCTGTGCGCTCCGTGCTTTGCCGCCATTGGCACCATCCGCAACCAGATGGATTCCGGCAAGTGGACTGCGATCGCCATCGGTTACGAGTGCGCCTTCGCTTGGGTTATCGGCCTGTTCATCAACCAGTTCTACAACCTGCTTGTTCTGGGTCAGTTTGGCTTCTGGACGGTTGTGGCTATCGTGCTGCTGGTCGCGATGCTCTTCCAGATCTTCCGTCCCATGCCCAAGCATGCATGGACCGACGAGGACGAGACCAACACTGCTTCCGCCGCAGTTTCCGCTTAAGTCCGACTAAGGATTGACCCCTTTCCACGAGCCCGGGTGTCCCAGCGACACTCGGGCTTTTTGGTGGGGGAGATGTGACGTTTCCGCAGATAAAACCGACCAATATAAATCTGTCCCTTATTGGTAGGTGGAGGATGGGGTAAAGTAAGTGGTGGTTAACTAGAGGAGGCTTGCTATG
>CABUZE010000252.1 GCA_902495955.1 uncultured Collinsella sp.
GCTGGTTTCCTGCAGCGCAAGTGCCGAGCCGCCTGCCCCCTGGGGGATCAGCGGGTCGTGAATCATGAGCTCTGCATGGGGCGCCATACGGCGATCGTCGCCGCCCATAAAGATCACGGCGCCCATGGACGCGGCGAATTCCAGGCAGACGGTGCGGATGGGGCACGATGCGAGGCGCATGGCGGCATAGATCGCAAGACCCGATCGCACGCTTCCGCCGGCGCTGGCGACAAATATGGTGATGGGGCGGCTGGGGTCGGTGGCATCGAGCAGGCGGATCTGCTGGCATAGGTCGTGGGCCATCGGGGTTTCGATATTTCCCATGACGGAGAGCTCGCGACGGGCGAGCATCTCATCGTAAATGCTGGTGAGCGTGATACCTCGGGCGGATTCACGCATGGTGAGGGGGCTGATGATGGGGGAATGATTGGTGTCCATGAGGACTCCTTTCTGTTGGTTGTGTTGTGGAATAGGATTGTTGCCCGCGGAGGGGCTGGCGGGCTACAGGGTTCGTCCGAGCCTGAGATCGAGCTCGGTTGTGGGGCAGGCTGCCTGTTCGTGCGGCTCGCAAGCGCCAAGGGCTCCAAAGCGATGAAGCGTTGCGGCGGGCGTGGTGTAGGCGAGCCGCAGCTGATGCTCGACAGGGGCACATCCGTCATTTTTGTAATGAGCCGCGTAGTACTGCGCGATGCTGGCGTTCATCTCGTTGCCATTGCGATGGCGCTCAAACTGGCGTCTGCAGGTCTCGATGATCTTTGCTACCGACTTGGGTGCCGTCGCGGGAACAAGGGCGAGATAGCCCTCAAATAGCTCGTTGATGCTCAGGAGGCACAGCAGGTCGATCAGCGTCCTTATGGCTGCTCCCTCGGCGGAAAAGTGCGCGGTCATGCGGTTATATCGGTTGCGGTCGACGATGGCCGCATGGGGTCTTGGAGTTTTCTGCCCCGTGGTCCCGGGCTTTTGCCGCGCCTGTGTATTGAGCTCGACGTTGCAGCGCTTGAGGCCGTCCAACGGAAGGAACAGTGCGGTGCGCAGGGTGTTCCGCTTGCTTTCGAGTTCATGACGCTCGTCGGGTTCCCATACGAGCTTGAGTTTCGTGTCGAGCGCCGTAAGCATATGGGCTAGGCAGCCTACGGTAAGAACGTACGAATCGTTGTCGCGTTTTGGGGCATAGGGGTCTGTCAGCTTGCGAATGTCGGGGTCGCCCATGATCTTTGTGCAGCGCTTCAGCAGTTGAGGGTGGTCGGCCAAGATCGTCGCGAGCGGTAGCGACGCGTAGTTCTTGATGGTCGCGGCGGCAAAGGCGGCGTCATATTCGTTTGCATATGCTCGCTCAATTCGGGCATCCAGAATGCTTTTCTTATCGCCGTCTTCAGCGTGGTGGTTTGTCATAGCTTCTCCAATCGGTTGATGTTCGTGCTGTTTGTTGATGTGCTGGTTGTCGTGAGTGATGCGCTTGCCGTGGGTGATGTGCTGACGTTGGGGTGCTATGCGGTTTTCAATGAGCCCGTGAGGCAGTTGCTGCAGGGGCGGGATGGAACGGCCCATGCAAGGCGGAAGGCATCGTGCTCAAAATCGAGACAGCAATGCCCTGGGTGCCTCACATGTGGCAGTTACCTCATTAAGTTGTCATTGCGTTTGGGGTTGTACTTTGCCGATCTTCCTTCTCTTACACGCTAAAACTCAAACTTCATATGCTCGATCTACTTAAAACCGCAACGGCGGTCTTTTATCAACTTATATGTCGGAACGCGTCTTTGCAAGTACTTTTTTGTCTTTGTTTCAAATGGGGTGGTTTTGCAACCGTCATACGCGCGCTGTGCGAACGTGCCCCGGCTCGGATAAGATAGTGCGCGATAAAAACGATGCAAGGAGGCACATATGGCAATCAAGGCCATCGCGATGGATA
>CABUZE010000253.1 GCA_902495955.1 uncultured Collinsella sp.
CCATAACGTCCTTAAGGACGTACTTGAGCATGGCCTCGGCGTTATCCATGTAGTCGTTAAGGTCGGCAAAGGCCATCTCGGGCTCGATCATCCAAAACTCGGCGGCGTGGCGCGTGGTGTTGGAGTTCTCGGCGCGGAAGGTGGGGCCAAAGGTGTACACGTCGCCAAAGGCCATGGCGAAGTTCTCGGCGTTGAGCTGACCGGACACGGTGAGGCTCGCATGCTTGCCAAAGAAGTCCTGGCTCCAGTCGACCTCGCCGGACTCGGTGAGGGGCGGATTTTTGGGGTCGAGCGTGGTCACGCGGAACATCTCGCCGGCGCCCTCGCAGTCACTCGTGGTGATGATGGGGGTGTTGACGTAGACAAAGCCCTGCTCCTGGAAGAAGCGGTGGATGGCGGCAGCCGCGACAGAGCGGATGCGGAACACGGCGCGGAACAGGTTGGTGCGCGGGCGCAGGTGCTGCTGGGTGCGCAGGAACTCGACGGTTGCGCGCTTCTTCTGCAGCGGGTAATCCGGGGCGCTGACGCCCTCGACCTCGATGGAGGTGGCAGAAAGCTCGAAAGGCTGGGGCGCATCGGGGGTCAGCTTGACGGTGCCGCTGCAGATGAGGGCGGCCGAGACGTTTTGATGGGCGATCTCGTCGTAGTTGTCGAGTGCCTCGCGGTTCATGACGACCTGCAGGTCGCGGAAGCAGCTGCCGTCGTTGAGCGTAACAAAGCCAAAGTTCTTCATGTCGCGGACGGACTTGACCCAGCCGGCAACGGTGACGGTCTGGCCACCGAGCGACTCGGCATCGGCATAGAGCTGCGCGATTTTGGTGCGGTTCACGTATCCTCCCATAACGGTTGAATGATAGTTATCCATACAGTTCGATATTCTAGCAGCTCGGCTCATTTGGGCTATACAGATAAGGCATTGGCGGGATGGTTTTTCAAACGAAAAGCGCCCGCGGCCTAATGGTCGTGGGCGCTTGACGAGGTGCCTTTTGGCTGTGTGGCGCGGGGCCTGGCTACTTGGTCTTGGCAACCAGCAGCGGGTCGCCAAGCTTGACGAGCGGGTTGCCGCCGATAAGCGTTCCAGACTCGCCGACATGGTCGATGCTCTTGAGGCGGTCGAGCTCAGAGACGATGACGGTCACGATGTCCTCGTGACCAGCGGCCTTGATGGCGTCGCGGTCGAAGCTGATGAGCGGCTGGCCTGCCTTGACCACATCGCCCATCTCGACAAAGCGGGCAAAACCCTTGCCGTTCATTTCCACGGTGCCCAGGCCAACATGGATGAACACGCGCAGGCCGTCCTCGGTAATCATGCCGATGGAGTGGTTGGTGACAGTGGTGGCACCGATGCGGCCGTTGGCGGGCGCATAGATGGTGCCGGTAATGGGCTCGATGCCATAGCCCTGGCCGAGCATGCCCGAGGCGATGGTCTCGTCGGGAACCTCACTCAGATTGACGAGCACGCCGTTGACGGGAGCGTAGATGACGCCTTCGCGGGTGGCGAAGCTTGCTGCGGGCGGAACGGACGCCTCGCCGGTCGAGGTGAAGGTGGACTTAAGCGAATCGAGCAGACCCATAGTTGCCTCCAACTTAAATAGGCGCATATCGCGCGTTTGGTTTGCCGGAAACGTTTCACATGTGTTTCGCGGCTTGGTCAACGCCCCTATTCTACGCTGCTCAACGATACCTCTGAACTGGGATTATGTGATATATCAGTTGAAGGGAAACTTATTGCCGGAGTGTTTCTGCGCCACGGGTTCAAGTGGGGTACGCTTGAAGGCGAAAAACAAGGGCGCATAATTTGCGCGAAGGGAGCACATATGATTGTCGAGAACCATGCGCGGTGGGGCGAGGAGCCGACCGAGGATTTTCCTGCGACGTGTACGTATTTGTGTGCCTAGCCGC
>CABUZE010000254.1 GCA_902495955.1 uncultured Collinsella sp.
TCTCGGCAAGCGACTCGTCGCCCTGGATGCCCCACATCTGGAAGGGCTCGCGCACGGCCAGGAAGGGATCCTCGTAGCCCAGACGCTCAGCCACCGCGGCGGCCTCGGATGCGTCGCGGATACGGCCCGGTACGATGGTGTCGACGAGCGTGGTGCAGACGGTGCAGTCGTTGGCCATCCACTGCGCAAACTCGTCCTCCCAGCCCCAGTCGCTCACATACTGGTTCATGATGCGCAGCAACTCCTCGCCGTTGTGATCGATGAGCTCGCAGGCGAGGACGATGACGCCCGGCTTACCGGCAGCCCAGCGGGTGTGGAGCACCTGGGCAAGCTTGGCGGGGAAGCTCGCGGGTGGCATGTCGTCGGCCTTGCAGGACGGGTCATAGGCGATACCGGCCTCGGTGGTGTTGGAGACGATGATCTCTAGGTCGTCGGAGACAGCGACCTCCATCATGGCGCGGTAGTCGTCCTCACGATACGGGTTAAGGCAGCGGCTGCAGGCGCTGATCACGCGGGACTCGTCAACCGTGTTGCCGTTCTCCTTGCCGCGCACCAGCACGGTGTACAGATCGTCCTGGGCATTGATACCGTCGGCAAAGCCAAAGGCACCGCTGATGGGCTGCACCATGACGACCTTGCCGTTCCAGCCGGTGGCCTCGTTGCCCATGTCAAAGAAGCGGTCGACGAAGGCGCGCAGGAAATTGCCCTCGCCAAACTGCAGAACCTTCTCGGGAGCATCCTTGGGCAGCAAATAGCCCTTGTAGCCGATCTTCTCGAGCGCATCGTAGCTGATGTTCTCCATCTATGTGTCTCCTTAGATGTCTGTTAGCGTGCAAGCAAAACGGGGCGCCGCGTGTGGCAACGGCGCCCAGGGTTCAATGTGATTCGATGCGGGCTTAGGCCTCGACGGTGTCCAGGTCAAAGCCAAAGTAGCGGACCGCATTGTTGTAGCTGATGTCGCGCACGATACTGCCCAGCAGCTCCATGTCGGCCGGGTACTTGCCCTGCTCGACCCACTCGCCGATCACGCTGCACAGCACGCGACGGAAGTACTCGTGGCGCGGATAGGACAGGAAGGAACGGGAGTCGGTGAGCATGCCGACGAAGTTGCCCAGAACGCCCTCGTTGGCAAGGGCGGTGAGCTGCTCGCGCATGCCGACTTCGTTGTCGTTGAACCACCAGGCGGAACCGTTCTGGATCTTGCCGGCGGTCGGGGCCTCCTGGAAACAGCCCATGACGGTATCGATCATGGTGTTGTCGATGGGGTTCAGGCTGTACAGGATGGTCTTGGGCAGACCGCAAGTCTCCTGAATGGAGTTGAGGAAATCAGCGAGCTGGTCGGACGGCGTGTAATTGGAGATGCAGTCGTAGCCGGTATCGGGACCGAGCTTGGCAAACATGGCACGGTTGTTGTCGCGCTTGCAACCAAAGTGCAGCTGCATGGCCCAGCCAAGGCGCACATACTCGCCAGCGACAAACTGCATGAAGGCCGTCTTGTACTTGAGGACCTCGTCCTCGGTAAGCGGCTCGGCGGCAAGGCCCTTGGCAAAGATAGTCTCGATCTCGTCGGCGGTAGCCGGAACGTACATAACGTAGTCGAGCGCGTGGTCGGAAGCGCGGCAGCCCAGCTCGTGGGCGACATCGTAGCGCTTGGAGATGGCGGCCTTCATGCCCTCGAAGTCGCTGATCTCAACGCCGGCAACCTCGGAGAGATGCTTGCAGTAGTCGGCGAACTCCTGGCCACGCTCGATGCGCAGGGCGGCATCGGGGCGCATGGCGGGAACGACCTGAACGTCAAAACTGTCGTCGGCGGCAATCTTTTTGTGCCACTCAAAGCTGTCGGCGGGGTCGTCGGTAGTGCAGATCATGCGGACGTTGGACTGCTTGATCAGGTTACGGCA
>CABUZE010000255.1 GCA_902495955.1 uncultured Collinsella sp.
ACATGCACCATATACACGGCTCGCGATGCGGGCCGTTTTTGCAAAAGTTATCCATCGAGGTGAGAGGCACACCATGATTGCAATTTTAAAGCAGAGCGCCAGCGACGAGGCCGTAAGCCATATCGTCAGCTGGATTGAGAAAAAGGGTCTGAAGACCGATGTCTCGCGCGGCGAGAACGAGACGATCATCGGCCTGGTGGGCGATACGACCAAGATCGACCCGTTCCTGCTCGAGTCCATGGACGTCGTCGAGCGCGTGCAGCGCGTCTCCGAGCCGTTCAAGCGTGCCAACCGCAAGTTCCACCCCGAGGACTCCGTCATCGACTGCGGTCACGGCGTCAAGATCGGCGGCGACCAGTTCCAAGTCATCGCCGGCCCCTGCTCCGTCGAGGGCGAGAACCTCATTCGCATCGCACGCCGCGTGAAGGCCGCCGGTGCCACGATGCTGCGCGGCGGTGCCTACAAGCCCCGCACCTCCCCCTACGCCTACCAGGGCATGGGCCCCGCCGGCCTCGACCTGCTGTGCGAGGCGTCTGCCGAGCTCGACATGCCGATCGTCACCGAGATCATGGACCCGCGCGACGTGCAGGTCTTCCTTGACAAGAAGATTGACGTCATGCAAATCGGCGCCCGCAACGCCCAGAACTTCCCCCTGCTCAAGGAGGTCGGCAAGACCCAGACCCCAATTCTGCTCAAGCGCGGCATGTCCGGCACGATCGACGAGCTGCTTATGGCAGCCGAGTACATCATGAGCGAGGGCAACGACAACGTCATCCTGTGCGAGCGCGGTATCCGCACCTTCGAGACCCGCACCCGCAATACCTTCGACCTCAACGCCGTGCCGGTTCTGCACCACCTGTCGCACCTGCCCGTCGTCGCCGCCCCCAGCCACGCCACCGGCTACACCCGCTACGTTGAGCCCATGGCGCTCGCCGCGCCCGCCTGCGGCGCCAACGGCCTGGAGATCGAGGTCCACGACGAGCCCAGCCGCGCATGGTCCGACGGCGCTCAGGCCCTCACCCCCGACCAGTTCGACGACACCATGCGCCGCATTCGCGCCATCCGCGAGGTCGTCTGCCAAGAGACCATGGAGTAGCCCATGGGTACGGTGAGAAACGCGCGCGTTAACCAGGGCGGCCCCAAATGCGCGGGCATCGTGGGCCTGGGCCTCATCGGCGGCAGCTTTGCCCGCTGCTATGCGCAGGCGGGCGTTCGCGTGCTGGCCTGGGACCCCGATGATGATGTCATGACGGCCGCCAGCATGGGCACTGTCGCCGGAGAGCTCAACGACGAGACACTCGGCGAATGCGACATCATCGTCCTTGCCTGCTACCCCGAGGCCTGCATCGAGTGGCTCGAGGCGCATGCCCGGGCACTCGCCGACGCCACCGACACCGAGGCCATCATGGGCCCCGTGGTGATCGACACGGTGGGCGTCAAGGGCATCGTGTGCGAGCGCGCCTTTGAGCTTGCCCGCGAGCACGGCTTTTACTTTGTGGGTGCGCACCCCATGGCGGGCACCCAGTTCTCGGGCTACGCGCACTCCCGCGCCGACCTGTTCCAGGGCGCCCCGCTCGTGCTCGTGCCACCCGCGGTGGACGATGCGCTCAAGCTGGAGCTTTTGGGCCAGGTGCGCGAGATGGTGCGCCCCCTGGGCTTTGGCAAGTTCAGCGTGACCAGCGCCGCCGAGCACGACCGCGTCATCGCCTTCACGAGCCAGCTTGCGCATGTGGTATCCAACGCCTACGTAAAGAGTCCGACCGCCCAGGTCCACCACGGTTTTTCGGCCGCTAGCTACCGCGACCTCACCCGCGTGGCGCACCTCAATCCTCAGATGTGGTCCGAGCTTATGATCGACGACGCCGATGCGCTCGCCTTAGAGATCGACCATCTTAT
>CABUZE010000256.1 GCA_902495955.1 uncultured Collinsella sp.
AAGTACCTCGTCCCCGGCCTGGTGGATATGCACGTTCACCTTCGCGAGCCCGGCTACGAGGTCAAAGAGGACATCGAGAGCGGTACCCGCGCAGCTGCCAAGGGCGGCTTTACCGGCGTGTGCTCCATGCCCAACACCGATCCCGTCACCGATAACGGCACTGTCGTGGAGTTCGTCAAGTCCCGTGCTGCCGAGGTCGGTCACTGCCGCGTCTATCCGTCGGGCGCCATGACCCGCGGTCTTAAGGGCGAGGCCATGTCCGAGATGGGCGATATGGTCGCCCACGGCGCCGTCGCCTTCACCGACGACGGTCGCGGCGTGCAGGGTGCGGGCATGCTCCGTCGCTGCATGGACTACGGCAAGATGTTCGGCAAGGTCTTTATGAGCCACTGCCAGGACGAGGATCTGGTCGGCCACGGCCAGATCAACGAGGGCAAGGTCTCGACCCGTCTGGCTCTCGAGGGTTGGCCGGCTGCCGGCGAGGAGCTCCAGATCGCCCGCGACATCGAGATCGCCAAGCTGACTGGTGCCAAGCTGCACATCCAGCACATCTCCACCGCCCATGGTCTGGAGATCGTGCGTGCCGGTAAGGCCGCTGGCGTTCAGGTTACCTGCGAGGCCACCCCGCACCACATGTTCCTGACCGAGAACGACCTGGACGAGACCTACAACACTTCGCTCAAGGTCAACCCGCCGCTGCGTACCGAGGAGGATGCCGAGGCCATCCGTCAGGGCGTCATCGACGGCACCGTCGACGTTATCGTCACCGATCACGCTCCCCACACCCCGTGGGAGAAGGCCCGCGAGTTCGAGCTTGCGCCCTTTGGCATGATCGGCCTCGAGACCTCGCTGTCGCTCGTACTCACCGAGCTGGTCAACACGGGCAAGATGAGCATGGGCCGTATGGTCGAGCTCATGGCCATCAAGCCGCGTGAGATCCTGGGCCTCGACCAGGTTCAGGTCAAGGCGGGCTCCGTTGCCGACCTGACCGTGTTCGACGCGTCCGCCACCTGGACGGTTGGCGAGGACGGTTACGAGTCGCGCGCCGAGAACTCCGGTTTCGCCGGCCGAACGCTTACCGGTCGTGCCACCGATGTGTTTGTCGGCGGTAAGCAGACGCTCGCCGACGGCTGCATCTGCTAGCATAGCCTTATCGCTTTTGTGCGCGGTGCCCTTGCGGTGCCGCGCTTTCTGTTCGTTTTGACCATGCAACCGCATGGGGGATTGGAGCGTCTATGCCCACACCTTCCACTGCACGCATGCACGACTTCGAGGTCGTCTCGAACCAGGAGATCGCCGATGGCATCTTCTCGCTCGTCATCTCGGCCCCCAAGCTTGCAAGTGCGCTCAAGCCCGGTCAGTTTGTGAACATCGCCGTACCCGGCGATGCGTCCTCGCTGCTTCGCGTGCCCCTGAGCTACTACCGCGCCGACGCCGAGGCCGGCACCGTCGAGCTGTGGTACGCCGTCGTGGGCGACGATACCCGTCGTTTGTCCCAGATGGGCCCTGGCTCCACCTCTAACCTGCTGGGCCCCGGTGGCCGTGGCTGGATGGTACCCGAGGGCACCAGGAAGGCCCTGCTCGTCGCCGGTGGCATCGGTGTTCCGCCCGTGCTGTGCCTTGCCGACAAGCTTGCCGAGCAGGGTGTGGCCGTCGACGTGTGCCTGGGCTTTGGCACCGCGTCCAAGGCCGTGGGTGTCGATGAGTTCCGCGCGCTGGGCGCCACGGTCAACGTTTGCACCGACGACGGCTCGCTCGGCACGCACGGTTTTTGCACCGACCCGGCAGCCGAGCTGCTCGGCGAGGGCGGCTACGACTACGTAGCCAGCTGCGGTCCCGCCGTCATGATGAAGAAAGTCGCCGCCGCTGCCGCTGAGGCC
>CABUZE010000257.1 GCA_902495955.1 uncultured Collinsella sp.
CGCTTTTGGCGCGTGATGGCCGCGTGCCTCGGTGTGCCTGTGCCGCCCAACGAGGGCGATCCTTTGGCAAGCGGTGAGCCCGCGACGCTCGATGCCTCCATTGCCGCCAAGCGGGCCATGCTGCTGAACGGCGGCGTGGCCCTGTGGGACGTGATCGAGAGCTGCGACATTAAGGGCTCGAGCGACGCGAGCATTCGCAACGTTGTGCCGGCACATATCGAGCGCATTACCGATGCCGCGCCGATCGAGGTCGTTGTCTGTAACGGCGGTACGGCAGGGCGACTCTACAAACGCTACTTGCAAGATCGGATGGGGCTGCCTGCCATTGTCCTGCCGTCGACGAGTCCGGCCAACGCGGCGTGGCGTTTGGAGCGGCTTGTCGAGCGTTGGAGTGAAGCCGTTGACTGGGCAGCTCATTAATTTAGATTATTGATTGAGTGTGGGTGCCGAGGCGTTTCATGATGGCATGCCAGATCGGTGCGGGCAGCGCGGGCTTGACGCGCACCATGCCGTCGGCATCGACGCTACCGGCATTGCCACCGCCAAGCAGCTGCGCATGCTCAATGGAACAGCCCATGCGCACGGCGCCCACAAGCTTATCCATCGCATCGGAAAACGGTCGGCGCAAGAGGCCCATGCGCGGGGAGTGGCGAAGCGCTGCGATGCCGGTGCCGGTGCAGACGACAATGCCACCGCACCACGACAACCCCCGACGCTCGCACGCTTCGCGCAGATGGCCAACGACCGTGTGCGCTCGCTCGGGACTCCCGCAGTCGGCTTGAACAACGACATAGACGCGCGTTTCCGTGCCCCCAAGGCAATCAAGCGCCTGCTCAACGACGCTCATCGCCTCGTAATTGAGCGCATTCTCAACAGCGAATACAATACCGTCCGCAGCGCTGCCGTCATCGTCCGACTCCAGAGCGACCAGACGGGGGAGCGAAGTACCGGAAAGCCGGGCATAGGCCGCGATGGCATCTTGCAGGTCCCAGAGCAAAAACTCAAGATCGGCGCTATCGGGAATACTGATATACGCAATGGTCTGCAGCGTTTTGGGCTTATCGCCGCGTGCGATCGCCTCCATGTCATCTCCTTTCCAGTCCGTTTCCGTTTAGGTTACACCGTCTGGCAGCGCCTCGCCGCGCTATCCTAGTGCAACCCTTACGAAAGGAACGCCATGCGCCTGCCCATGAATACCTCGCTTGCCACGCTCAAGCCCTCCGGCATCCGTCGGATCAACGCGCTCGCCGCCCAGCACTCAGGATGCATTGCGCTCGCGCTCGGCGAGCCCGATTTTCCTACACCCGATGTGATTAGCGCCGAGGTGACCGCCGCGCTGGGCCGCGGCGACACGCACTATCCGCCCAACAACGGTCGCCCCGCCCTGCGTGAGGCGTTGTCTGCCTACATGGGGGACGCGGGCCTGGCGTTTTCGGCCGACGAGGTCATCCTGACCGACGGTGCGACCGAGGCGCTGTCGGCAACATTCATGGCTATGCTCAACCCAGGCGACGAGGTCATTATCCCCACGCCGGCCTTTGGCCTGTACGAGAGCATCGTCGTGGCCAACCACGCCAAAGCGGTCTTTTTGGATACGGAGTCTGCGCAATTTCAGATTGACGAGGATGCGCTTCGTGCTTGCGTGACGCCGGCGACCAAGGCCATCGTCATCTGCTCGCCCAACAACCCCACGGGCTGCATCCTCAACGCAGCATCGCTCGACGCCGTGGCACACGTGGCGGAGCAGACGGGCATCTACGTGATCTGCGACGACGTATACAACCGCCTGGTCTACGTGGACGGCTACGAGCGCTTTGCCCAGCGCCACCCGGAGCTTCGTGAGCAGACGGTAGTCATCGAGA
>CABUZE010000258.1 GCA_902495955.1 uncultured Collinsella sp.
ATATCCCTGCCGACCCGAGCCGCGCGACCCCTGGGACCTCTCGCACCAGGCGGTTTGGGAAGCCGACGGCATTATCTCGGACACCCCCGACTTTGCCCCCTGGGCCAACGCCTGCGAAGACGTATCGCAGCTTGCCCAGGAATTTGCGCGCCGCTACGGCTTTTAGCGACGCGATCGCCCCGACCATGTCATCTATGTTAGGAACGGCTTCATGAACCTCCGCTCATCTCTTGCCTGCACCTCGAGCGATATCGCTCGCTGGGGGCTGCGCTCCGTCCTCAAGCGCCAGGGCGGCGTGCTTCCCGGCCGCATCGCCATGAAAATCGACCCCGAGCTGCTAAGCGACCTCGCGAGCCTGGTCGACCGCAGCGTGGTGATCACCGGCACTAATGGCAAGACCACCACATCCAACCTCATCGCCGACGCCGTTGCTGCCAGCGGTGCTACCGTGGTGTGCAACCGTGCCGGCAACAATATGGAGCCTGGTGTGGTGGGTGCTCTGCTCGAGGCCCGCGGCGGCCTTAAGCACACCAGCAGCGGCAAGCGCGTGGGCGTTTTTGAGTGCGACGAGCTCTACACCGTACGCGTTCTGCCCAAGCTCAAGCCGACGTACTTTGTGCTGCTCAACCTGTTCCGCGACCAGCTGGACCGTTACGGCGAGATCGACCACACCCAGGACGTCATCGCCCACGCGCTGGAGCTTTCACCGGCAACGACGCTCATCTACAACGCAGACGACCCGCTGTGTGCCGCGATCGCCGCGCGCGTTCCCAATGCAAGCATCGCCTTTGGCATCGACGGTGCCACGGGCACCGAGTCCGATCGCATTAGCGACTCGCGTTTTTGCTCGCAATGTAACGCGCCGTTGGAGTACGACTATGTGCAGTACGGACAGCTTGGCGCATACCATTGCCCCTCGTGCGGCTGGGCCCGCCCTGGGCTTGTCCGTCGCGTGGCGGGCGTGGAGCTCGGCTGCGACGGCTACGGCTTTGACCTGGTCTTTGGATCCGATATCGACGCACCCGCAACGCACATCGCCACGCGCTACAACGGCCTGTATATGGTCTACAACGTAGCCGCAGCCTTCTTCGCCGCCCACGAGCTGGGCGTGGACACCGCGCGCCTGCAGCCCACGCTCGACGCCTACGTCCCCGCCGGCGGACGCATGGGCCGCTGGGAAATCGCCGGCCGTACCGTCGAGGCCAATCTGGCCAAAAATCCCGTAGGCTTCGATCGACAAATCCAGTCCATTAAAACAGCAGGTGGCAGGCTCTGCGCCTTTTTCCTGAACGACAACGACGCCGACGGCCACGATGTCTCGTGGATCTACGACGTCGACTTTGAGCGCATCGCCGACACAACGGGGCTTGTCGCCTTTGCCGGCGGCACGCGCGCGCACGACATGCAGGTGCGCCTCAAGTACGCCGGCATCGCTGCCGCGATTATCTCGGACGTCGCGCAGGCAATTGGCGCCGTGGCAGCCGAGGCCGCCGATGACACCTTCTACGCCGTCGCCAACTACACGGCCTTCCCGCCGCTGGTCAAGGAGCTCGACGGGCTGAAAGGCGCCACCGCCGACGCTGTTGCTGGGCGCGCCGTAGCCCGTGCCGACGGCAGCGCTCTTCCTGTCGGTATCGCGCCAGTCGAGCTTTCGCGCCCGCTGCGCATCGTCTACCTGTATCCCGATGCCCTTAACCTCTACGGCGACGGCGGCAACGTCATCGCCCTCGAGCGCCGCTGCGCCTGGCGTGGCATTCCCGTGCGCGTGGACGAGGTCCGTATGGGCGAGTCGCTCGATCTCACCGACGCCGATATCATCATGATGGGCGGCGGCTCCGATCGCGACCAGCTGGCCGTGGCG
>CABUZE010000259.1 GCA_902495955.1 uncultured Collinsella sp.
CATTGAGGAACACGAAGACGCGCGTGATGCCGTCGGTCCAAACGGGCATGACGGGAACGCCCAGGGCCTCGGCGCCCTTAACGATAAACTCGCCCGAGAAGCCGGCGAAAAAGCCCAGGATCGTGGTATCGACGCCGTAGTGGTCGAGCGTAAACGAGACGTTGAGACCCTTGCCGTTGGGGGTGTAGACCGCGTTACGGGTGCGCGTAACGGTATTGGCGGACAGGCCGTCGCAGGCGATGTTGTAGTCAATAGCGGGATTTGCAGTGAGCGTGTAAATCATGAATGTTCCTTTCACGAAGCAACGTGTTAATGAAAGTATATTCCACGCATCGGTAAAAGGCTAGGACAACTCGGTGAACGGTGTGGAAGCGATGAAGTACGGCGGGACACCTCTCCCCCGTGGCGGAACAAAAAGGCGCCCCAGCCAAACCGGGGCGCTACATGCGCACGAATATGTCGCGGTTCGATTACTGACGATCGAGCTTGCGGACGGCAACGCGCTTGCTGTACTCGTCGACGTGACCGAAGTCGCCGATGCCGACGGACTCGGCAACGTTGGCGCCGGTGGCCATAGCGAGCTTCATGGCCTCCTCGACGTTGTCGCGATCCCTGTACCACTTGTGCAGGAACGCAGCGAGGGTGCAGTCGCCGGCGCAGACGGAAGAGACCAGCTTGATGTTGAACTCACGCTTGGCGTACCAGATGTCCTCGCCGTTGGAGAAGTAAGCGTCGCCGCGGCTACCACGGGTGAGCAGCACGTTCTGAACGCCAGCGTCGTGAGCCATCTTCATGGCAACGCGGACCTCGTCGTCGGTGTCGACCGGCACGCCGAAGATGGCCTTCATCTCGTGATGGTTCGGCTTGATGAGCAGCGGCTTCTTGTGAGCGAGCTCCTTGAGCTTGTCGGAGGACAGGTCCAGGACGACGTCGGCGCCACGGGCCTGAGCATGCTCCATGACCTGAGCCAGGAAGTCGGGCGTAGCTTTGGGAGGCACGGAGCCGGAAACGATCAGGCACTCGAGATCGCCCGCGGTGTCCAGGATGTTGTAGAGCTCCTCCTGGTGCTGCGGCGTAATAGGAGCACCCGGGTTCAGGATGCCGTACTCGTGCTGGCCATCGTTGACGTAGGTGTTGATGCGCGTGATGCCGTCGGTCCAGACCGGGCGGCAGAGGCAACCCAGGTTCATGACCTCCTCGACGATGAACTTGCCGGTGAAGCCAGCGAAGAAGCCGAGCGCGACGGTGTCGACGCCCATCTTCTTAAAGGCGAAGGACACGTCGAGGCCCTTGCCGTTAGCCGTGTAGCTGGCCGAGCCGGTGCGGACGTTCTCGTCGGGCTCGAGCGGAGAGCTCGAAACCGTCATGTCGACAGCCGGGTTAGCGGTTAGCGTGTAGAACATTTACAGTACCCCCTGTATATGTGAGGGCCGCGTGGCCGGCCCATTCCAACCACGCGGTTACCTCTGATACCAAATTAGCGAGCTGCGGACTCGAGCAGTGCCTTGACCTCGGCGGCGGTGTTGCAGGCGAGCGCCTTCTCGGCGAGCTCGTCGCACTCGGCCTTGGTCCACTGGCTGATGGTCTTGCGGGCGCGCAGGATCGACGGAGCGCTCATCGAGAACTCCTCCAGGCCCCAGCTGATCAGCAGCGGCTCGAGCAGCGGATCGGCAGCGGCCTCGCCGCACATACCGACCATGATGCCGGCCTTCACGCCGCTCTCGATGATGTTCTTAAGCGAGCGGAGCACGGCGGGATAGTACACCTGGTACAGGTTGGAGATGGTGTCGTTGCCACGGTCGGCGCACATGGTGTAGCCGATCAGGGCGTTGGTGCCGATGGA
>CABUZE010000260.1 GCA_902495955.1 uncultured Collinsella sp.
AGCGGAATCGCCACACTGCCGAGCATACGCACGCCGCCGAGCGGACCGCCCGTCATGCGCGCACCGCGGCTCGCCTGCGCATCGGCCGTCTGCTTCATCTCGGTGGCAAACTGCGGCATAAAGCGCAGCGCGATACCCATGATCATGCCGAGCTCGTGCGCAGGAAGTCCCACACGCGCAAACGGCGCGAGCAGGCGCTCAAAGCCCGCGGTGAGGTCGAGCGTCGGCGTGGTGAGTGTAATGGCGCTCATGCCGGCCATCATCAACGTCAGGCGGCACGCCATTAAGGCGGCAGAACGCAGTGAGCCCTCGCTTATCTGCAGAAAGCCGAGCTGCCACAGGATGCGCCCACTCTGATCGGTAAACAAGTTGAGCACCGCGACCACGACGACGATTGCCAGCAGCGGCGCCATCGATGATAGGACCCGGCACAACGGCACCCGGGACACGGTATAGAGCAGGACAACGAAAATTGCGACCGAGGCCAGTCCGCGGAAGCTGCTGACCGTGAGCGTCGTGATCAGAAACACAAAGCCCAAGAGCAACTTGGTTCGCGGGTCCAGGCGGTGGATTGCACTATCGCCGGGATAGTAACTGCCAAACGAAAACGCCTCCATCAGCAGCCCTCCTCTCGCGCGACCGTCTTGGATTTAGCAATGTCCGCGACGTTAGAAGGACCGTCCGAGCGACCGATCAGCAAATCTACCAACTCGTCGGCCAACGACTCAACCGTATAGAGCCCGCCGCGACGCAGCGGCACGCCCGCTTCCGCGAGCGCCAACGCCATGCGCTGAGCAGCAGGTACGCCCAAGCCGATCGACTTGAGCTCATCGGCATGCGCAAACACCTGCACGGGGGTTCCCTCGGCAAATACCGCACCTTCGTTCATTACGACGATACGGTCGCAGCAATTGGCCAGGTCATCCATGCTGTGCGAAACCATGACAACGGTCAGGCCATCGCGATGAAGTCGATCGATGAGCCCTAGGAAATCCCTGCGCGCAGCCGGATCGAGCCCCGCCATGGGTTCATCGAGCACCAGGACTTCGGGCTCCATGGCGAGCACGCCGGCGAATGCCACGCGCCGTTGCTGACCGCCCGAAAGCTCAAAGGGACTCTTGTCGCCGACCGTGGAAAGGTCGAGGCCCACGCGTGAGAGCGATGACTCGACACGACGGTCGACTTCATCTTGCGGCAAGCCAAGGTTGTGCGGACCAAACGCCACGTCCTGCGCCACGGTTTCGGCAAACAGCTGACGCTCAGGATACTGAAACACCACGCCGACCTTGGCCTTAACCGCAGCGGCGTCTTTCTTGTTTGATAGGTCGAGCCCCAGCGCGCAAACGCTTCCCTCCTGCGGACGGATCAGCCCGTTGAGATGCTGGACCAGCGTCGACTTACCCGAACCGGTATGGCCCGCAAGGCCCAGAAACTCGCCACGACGCACCGTTAGCGACACATTTCGCAACGCCCAGGGGCTGCTAGGGTCGTTGCCCCAGAGGGCCTGTTTGTTCGATGCACCCTCGGCGGCTGAGCGCTTATGCCAACGACGACGCTCGCGGGCGCTCAGCGAATAGCTATACGAAAGGTGCGAAATCTCGATGACGGGCTCCGGCGCGTCTGCGCCATCGAGCGCAGAGGAAACGTTGTCGGGAATACGAAGATCGGACGCAAAAGGCCGCCCGACGATGCCTGTCCTACTCCGCTCGGCATAAGCCTGCGCTATATCGGCGACCATATCCGCCTCGCGCACCTGTGCGCAAATGGGCACGCCCTTCGCGCGAAGCGCCTTGCCAAGACAGCACGATGCCGGCA
>CABUZE010000261.1 GCA_902495955.1 uncultured Collinsella sp.
GCCAACGCCGCGCAGGCCCGCCTCATGAAGCGCACCATCTCGGCGTTCATCGGCACCGAGGGCTGGGAGCAGCTGCTCGCGTGGATGGGCGGCGACGAGGGCCCCATCGCGCCCGAGGAGAACATCCGCATCCTGGGCGAGGTCTTCGCCACGTTCCTCAACATGTTGGCGCGCCACGCGACCAGCGAGCAGCTGATGGCGTGCGGCCTTGCATACAGCGAGCGCGCCGATCAGGTCCAGGCGCTCAACCGCGCCCAGCGCCGCGCCAAGGCCAAGCGCAAGAAGAAGGGCGGCAAGTAATGCTGCCAGCCGCGCTCACGGCCGAGCGGGTGCGGCTGCCCGACGGCACGAGCGCCACGCGCTACCCGTGGAACGGCGAGGAGGTGCTGGTGCGCGACGACGCGCTCACGATCATCCGCGTCATCGAGGTGCTGACCGACGAGGGCAAGTCCGACGACCAGCGCCGGGACGAGTTCCTGGCGCTGTTCTTCGTGGACTGGGTGGACGCGTGGTGCGCATGCGACTACGACGCCGCCGAGTTCGTGCGGATGCGCGACGCGGCGGTATGGGACATGTGCGGACTCGACCTGACCGGCGACCGCCCGCACGAGACCCCGCTGTGGGACTTGGAGGAGGACGCGGCGCGCATACGCACCAGCTTCCGCCAGGCCTACGGCATCGAGTGGGACGAGGTGCGCGGTCGCATCAGCTTTGCCGAGTTCGTGGCACTCGTGGGCGGCTGCCCGCAGGACACGCCGCTCGGCGCGGCCATCCACTACCGCAACCCGGCGACCAAGCCGAAGCCAACCAAATACAACAGGCAGGAGGTCGAGGCCTGGAACGCCGCCCACAAGGCGTTCGAACTCGGCAAAGGCCGCAGCTCACACGGCTCTGAGGAAGGAAGCGACGCGGCGATGCGCGATGTGTTCGCCGCGCTCAAGAGAGCGACGAGGTGAGCATGGACGGCAACGTCATCATCAAAGCGGTGCTCGACACCGTTGACGTATCCAAGAACATCAAGGCCCTGGAGCGCGACCTCCAGGGCATCTCCTGGAAGAACATAACCGAGGGCGACGAGAAGGCCGCGAAGCTGTCGTCCTCGTTCAAGAAGGCCGGCACGGCCGCCACGGTGACGCTGACCGCGCCCGTGGTGGCCGCCGGCAAGGCCGTATTCGGCGTGGCCGGCGACTACGAGCAGGCCAACGCCCGCATAGCCGCCGCGTTCGGCGTGTCCGGCGAGGAGGCCGAGCGTTTCAGCGGCATAGGCAAGCGCATATACGAGGGTGGCTGGGGCCAGTCCCTGGACGAGGGCAACGATGCACTTTTCCAGTGCAAGTCCACCCTTCGCGACGTGTCCGACGAGGACCTGCAGACCGTCACCACCAACGCACTCATGCTGTCGGACACCTTCGGCGCAGACGTGAACGAGTCCATACGCGGCACCAACGCCCTCATGGAGGGCTTCGGGCTGTCCGCCACCGAGGCCAGCGACCTGCTGACGGCGGGCATGCAGCGCGGCCTGAACTATACCGACGAGCTGGGCGACAACCTGAGCGAATACTCCGTGCGATGGGGCGAGGCGGGAATGAGCGCCAGCGAGTACTTCTCGCTGCTCGAAGCGGGCACGTCCAACGGCGCGTACAACCTGGACAAGGTGGGCGACTACCTCAACGAGTTCCTGACGGCGCTGTCCGACGGCCGCATGGAGGACTCCATCGGCTCGTTCAGCGAGGGCACGCAGGAGGTCTTCGAGAACTTCAAGAACGGCAGCGCCACCGCCGAGGACATGCTGCA
>CABUZE010000262.1 GCA_902495955.1 uncultured Collinsella sp.
GCCGGCGGCAGCGGTGGTTACGAGCTTGCGCTGCGGCAGCTTGCCCTCGAGCGTCTCGGACACGGGGACGGTGGGGTCGCCGGCGCCGGTGACACGCATGGCCTGGTACACGTAGCTGCGGCCCGAAAGCGGGTCGCGGATGGCGCCGCCTACGCAAGTGGCGGCACCGCCGAAGGGCTCGATCTCGGTCGGGTGGTTGTGGGTCTCGTTCTTAAACAGGAACAGCCAGTCCTGGTCCTCGCCGTCGACATCGACCTTCACCTTGACGGTGCAGGCGTTGATCTCCTCGGATTCGTCGACATCGGTCATGACGCCGGTCTTCTTGAGGTATTTGGCGCCGATGGTGCCCATGTCCATGAGGCAGACGGGCTTGGCGTCGCGACCGAGCTCGTGGCGCATCTCCATGTAGCGGTCGAAGGCCTGCTGCACCACGGCGTCGTCGATCGTCACGTCATCCAGGACGGTGCCGAAGGTGGTGTGGCGGCAGTGGTCGGACCAATAGGTGTCGATCACGCGGATCTCGGTGATGGTGGGGTCGCGATCCTCATCGCGGAAGTACTGCTGGCAGAAGGCGATGTCCGCCTCGTCCATGGCAAGGCCGCGCTCAGAAATAAAGGCGGCAAGGCCGGTCTCATCGAGCTCGCGGAAGCCGTCGAGCACCTCGACGGGCTGGGGCTCGGGGGTCTCCATGTACAGCGTCTCGGGCAGGTCGAGCGAGGCGATGCGCGCCTCGACGGGGTTCACCACGTAGTGCTTGATGGCCTCGATGGCGGCTTCGTCCAGAGCGCCCGAGAGCATATAGACCTTGGCGGAGCGCACGGCGGGGCGCTCGCCCTGGCTGATGAGCTGCACGCACTCGCTGGCGGAGTCGGCGCGCTGGTCAAACTGGCCAGGCAGGAATTCGACGGCAAAGACGGCGCCATCGCTTGCGGGGAGCTCGTCGTAGGTCACATCGACCTGGGGCTCGCTAAAGACGGTCGGCACGCAGGAGCGGAAAAGCTCCTCGTCGATGCCCTCGACGTCGTAGCGGTTGATGATCCTCAGGGCCTCGATGCCCTTGATGCCGAGAATCTCGGTCAGCTCGCCCTTGAGCTGCTGAGCCTCGACGTCGAACCCGGGTTTCTTCTCCACGTAGATACGAGAGACCATTGGTTCCTGCCTTCCTGATCGGTTGGGCGTACGGTACGGTATGCGGCAGCGGTCGGTTTGCGGGGTCTGCCCTGCGGTCGCCTTGAGCCACATGTTTGTAAACCTCACTATGATACGACAGCTCGCGGCGCGTTGAGGACGGCGAGGGTGCTACAGTGATGCGCAAACAAGAGAAAGGCATCACATGGCATTCGTTTCACTCGCCATCATCGCGCTCGTGGCCTTTGCAAGCCCCTTCATCGCCTCGGCGATTCCCGGAAAGCCCGTTCCCGAGACGGTCTTTTTGCTCGTGTTCGGTGCGGTGCTGGGACCCCATATGCTCGGCGTCATCCATGTAGATGCCGAGGTCTCGCTGGTGTCCGAGCTGGGTCTGGCCTTTTTGTTCCTGCTCGCCGGCTTTGAGATCGACCCCAAGAGCATCACGGGCGTCGAGGGGCGCTACGGCTTGGCGACGTGGGTCGTCACGTTTGGTATCGCCTGGCTTGCCGTGCGCTTTACCCCGTGCTTCTCGGGCAGTCATTTCGACGGTATCGCCGTGACGCTTGCCCTCACTTCGACGGCCCTCGGCACGCTCGTGCCCATCATGCGCGAGCGCTCGCTCACCGGCACGCGTGTTGGTGACTCGA
>CABUZE010000263.1 GCA_902495955.1 uncultured Collinsella sp.
CGAGACATCGCCATCGACTTCGACGGCATCCAAGACATCGAACTGCGCGGACGAGCCTAGCCAAGGAAGCGCATCCAGAGCGACGCTTACAGCGTCATGACGTAGTAGCCCGCGTCTTTCACGGCCGTCTCGAGGACATCACGATCAACCGGCTGCTTAGAGCGCACGCGTGCCGTGTGGTCCGCATACGTCACCGTTGCCCACACGCCATCCAGTGCATTGAGGGCATTGGCTACGTTCTGAGCGCAGCCGTCACAGCTCATGCCGCCGATGAGCAGCTCAACGCTATAGGGATAGTGCGATGCATCGGTATCCGTCACAACAACCTTTTTGGCCTTCTTGCCGCTCGCGCCATCGCTGCAACAACTCTTCCCGCGTGTCGAAGCGGCAATGCGACGCAGTCCAAAAAACATGCCGACGGCAATGACGGCCAGCACGATGAGATTCGCAGGGCTGAGCAAGTCACTCATGCGTTCCCCTTTCAAGTAGCCCTATCTAGATACCCCCATGGGGTGTCCCTATCTTAACCCAAAATCATGTCCGTTCGGTCAATTAGTTTCCCTCTTCAAACTTTTTTGTTGACCATGGCTTACTTTCGTGTATAAGTTTTCCTAGGCTAACAGTTTAAATCCGTAAGGAGCGCCGTGACTCGAACCATAGACATTCCAACGTTTCAGGCAGCGGTCGTGCGCAACTGCTCCCCCACGCTCGCGAGCATCAAGCCGGCATCGCTCTTTACCTATCCCGGCGTTTACGCCAACCAAAACGGAAAACCCGGCGCCGCCCATATCGAAGGGCGACGCTCTCGCCTGCTCGCCGTCATAGCCCAATGCAACCGCGAGCTCCAGCCACTCGGGATCCATATGAGCGTTTTGGTCTGGCGCCCCTGCGGAGCGCTCATCTATGTGTACCGCCCTGCGGACCTCATGCGATACCTCTCCGACCCCCGCGCCACGACGGCGCTTGCCGCCGAAGGTTACGATGTCCACAACCTGCCCGCATCACTGGTGCATCTCGCCGCGCGCATCACGCTGGCAAGCAGCAATGCCGCAGAAAGCGCCTATGACGGCAGTGTTTGCGCACTCGCGCGAAATAGGCACTGCGATACGGGGTGCATGTGCGAGTTCCCCCACGAAATTGGCTATTTTTTGGGCTATCCCTACGAAGATGTCCATCAGTTTATCGTCCAGCACGGCGAAAACTATAAGGTCTTTGGCGCATGGAAGGTATACACAAACGTTGAGCAGGCGCTCACGACCTTCGATTCCTATCGCACATGCACGCAATACCTTACCTACATCTATCAACAGGGCTGCACCCTGGGACAACTTGTCCAGGCAACCCGATAGAGCATACAAAACGCGGTCGCACGCCGCACAACCGAAAGGAAGACATATGAGCAAGATCGCAGTCGTCTACTGGAGCGGTACAGGCAACACCGAGGCCATGGCAAACTTCGTTGCCGAGGGCGCAACCGGTGCCGGCGCCGAGGCAGAGGTCATCTCCTGCGCCGACTTCTCCGCAGACAAGGCCGCCAGCTATGACGCCATTGCCTTCGGCTGCCCCGCCATGGGTTCCGAGGAGCTTGAGTATGACGAGTTCCAGCCTATGTGGGACGAGGTCAAGGAGTCCCTCGGCGACAAGAAGGTCGTCCTCTTTGGCTCCTACTCGTGGGCCGAGGGCGAGTGGATGGACAACTGGAAGGCCGATGCCGACGAGGCGGGCGTCAACGTCGTCGATTCCGTCATTTGCTACGATGCGCCCGA
>CABUZE010000264.1 GCA_902495955.1 uncultured Collinsella sp.
CGAAGTCAAAGGCCGTCCACACGAGGACGGCGAAATAACCCCAGCCGTACGTGTAATCGTTGCTCCAGGTGTCGCTTGTACGGTCAAAGCGGAAGACCTGCTGGTGAAAATCGTTGGTGAGCACAAATCCGATAAGCAGGATGGCCACAATCCACAGCGCAGCGCAGTAGCGGCGACCCAGGCGGTGTTGCTCCAGGCCCGCAAGGCGCAGACCACACAACTGGTAGAGCAGCGGAATGAGCGTCATGGGCACGTAGTACAGGTACCACAGCACAGTGGCATAGAACGGCGTGAACGACTTGTACTTGAGAATGACTTCGATCATCCACAGGGCGCAGATGGTGGCGATGGCAACAAGGCGGCGGCGCAACACATAGTCCAAACAGCGCAGATAGACCGATACGCCCCAAATCGAAAATACAATTGCGGCGACAAGCAACGGGAGAGAGCTCGAATGGACGAGCGCATCCACGACCTCTTCGGACACCTCGCTATAGGCAGGCACGGCGTTAGAAAGTTTGGGTTCGAAGGCGAACAGCGCCGGCAAGACTGCCAAAAGCATGAGGAACAGCGCGGTGATGGCGCCGGCGATAGCGAAGACGCGGTGACGGTACACCTGATGTGTTATGCCAACAAGGAATCGCGGCATGGCGAAGAGCCTGCCACCCCTGGGATCCGCCACGGGTGCGGATCGGGCGGCCGCATGGCCAGTATGTCGCTCGCGGGTACCCATAGTGCTTTTAGTGTACCGACAGGCAGGCTCAAAAAGCGGGCCACATGTCCCAAAATCCGCAGACGGCAAGGCGCCCGGCGAACATTACCTGCTCGCCGGGCACCTTGGTTAGGAGGCTATGAAGTCGAGTGTCTCAGCTTCCTTAGGAAAGGTCCTCACCATTAGAAGCAATAACTTTCTTGTACCAGTCGAAGCTCTTCTTCTTGGAACGTTTGAGGGTGCCGTTGCCCGCATCGTCGCGGTCGACGTAGATGAAGCCGTAGCGCTTGGACATCTCGCCCGTGCCGGCAGACACCAGGTCGATCGGGCCCCAGGTGGTGTAGCCCAGCAGGTCAACGCCGTCCTCGGTCACCGCGTCGCGCATGGTCCGGATGTGCTGGCGCAGGTAGTCGATACGGTAGTCGTCGTTGATGGAACCATCCTCCTCGACAACATCCTTGGCGCCCAGACCGTTCTCGACCACAAACAGCGGCTTCTGATAACGGTCGTACAGGTCGTTGAGCGTAATACGGAAGCCCAGCGGATCGATGGCCCAGCCCCACTGGCTCTCCTGCAGGTAGGGGTTCTTGGCGCCGGCGAAGGCATTGCCCTGGGTGCGCTCGACATCGGGGTTATCGGCACCGGCGGAGCAACGGGTGCTGTAATAGCTAAAGCTGATGAAGTCGACGGTGTTAGCAGCCAGGATCTCGCGGTCCTCGTCGGTCATGCCGACGTCGATGCCCAGGCGCTCGAGCTTCTTGACGGCATAGGCCGGGTAGTAGCCACGGCTCTGAACGTCGACGAAGAAGTAATTGTCCTGATTGTCGAGCTGCGCCTGGCGCACATCGCCCGGACGGCAGCTGTAGGGGTAGTAGCTACCTGCGGCGAGCATGCAACCGATTTTGATCTCGGGGTCGATCTCGTGGGCAATCTTGGTTGCCCAAGCGCTGGCGACGAGCTCGTTGTGGGCGGCCAGGTACTCGACGGCCTCCTTGTTCTCGCCCTCCTCAAAGACCAGACCGGCACCCATAAACGGCAGGTGCAG
>CABUZE010000265.1 GCA_902495955.1 uncultured Collinsella sp.
CGAACATTCTGCTCGATGTGGTGCTCAACAAGCCGGACCTCGATGCTTCGCTGCTCAAGTCGATGCGCAAGTTTAACAGGCTCGGCATCACTTCGATCGGCGACATGCATCCCCTGGGCGTGACTACGCCCGGCGTGTACGACATTTACGACCGACTGGCAAACGAGGACCTCAGCACGCTGCGCATTAGCTATTACTCTGCGCTCGATGCTCCCATGGCGGAGTCGCAGGCTCTGAGGGCGCGCCATCATGGCGAGCGCGTGCGCATGGCGGGCCTTAAGTACATCCTGGACGGCTGCCCCGAGGCCTATACGGCATACATGCACGAGCCGTATCTCAACGCCCCCATGGGCAAGGGCTTCCGCGGCGAGCCGGCGTGCAACCAAGAGACGCTCGACCGCATGGTGCTCGAGGCCGATAAGAACGGCTTTGACGTTCGCATCCATGCCATTGGCGATGCCTCGGCCACGATGATCATCGATGCCGTCGAGCGCGCCGAGGAGGCGTGCGGCAACAAGGGGACGCGCTTTGCCATCGAGCACACCGACAACCTGCAGTTTGAGGACATCGCTCGCATGAAGCGCCTGGGTATCAACGCGGCGATTCAGCCGCAGCATCCCATTGGAGGCCTTGGCCAGGGCGTGTACGAGGGCTCGCTCGGCGATGAGCGCATGAGCCGCATGTGGCGCTACCGGGAGGAGGCCGACGGCGGAATCCATTTGGGCCTTGGTACCGACTGGCCTGCGGTCATGTCGATCGATCCCATCGACACCGTATATGCCGCGGTGACGCGCAGCGAGTTCGATGGGCATCCAGCGGAGGGCTATTTCCGCGAGACTGCCCTGCCGCTTGGCGAGACGCTTCAGGCACATACGCTCGGCTCTGCCTACGTCGAGGGATTCGAGCGCCGTCTGGGCAGTCTTGCCGCCGGCAAGCTGGCCGACATCGTTATCCTGTCGGATAACCCGTTTGAGATGGACCCGATGGCGATTCGCGAGCTGGAGATCGAAACGACCATATTCGATGGGCGTATTGTCTATCGCAAGGACGAGGCGTAGTTAGGGTGATTGACGTGAGCAAAGGGGCGGTCGAGAAGTACGCGTTGCTGTTTGTGGTGTGCGGCATCGTGTTTGCCGCCAACTATGCGCAGTACCAGGTGTCGGGGTTGGCGCACATGGTTGTGTCGAGCCTGCGGTTGTCGTCTGCCGAGTTTTCGGCCGTCCTGTTTGCCCCGTTTATTCCTGCCGTGGTGTTTGGTATGCCGGCAGGTGTTTGTGCCGATCGCCGCGGCGTGAAGGCGCTCGTGCTTTTCGCATCGGCGGTCTCTGCGGCCGCGGCGGTTGCGCGCGTCGCGTGTTCCTCGTTTACGGCGCTGTTCGCGGCGAGCGTGCTGTTGGGTGCGGCGCCCTGCGTCATCAACGCCATTGCGTTGAAGGTGTTGGGACCTGCTTTTGGCGATGACACTGATCGCGCCATGGGGTGGTTTTATGCGGCGGGCTCCGCCGGCATCGCCTGCTCGCTTGCGACGTCTCCTCTCTTTGCGGCGGCTGGGCAGGCATACGTGCTCGCCGCTGTCTTGTTTGCGGTATTTGGGCTGCTGTGGCTGCTTGTCGCGCCGTCGGCGGACGCCGTGCGTGCAGCAAGCGATGGCGCCTCCGGTGACTCCGCGCCGACGGCGGGCGCTTTTGGAACGGTGGTCAAGATGCCGATGATTTGGCTTGTGGCGGTGCTGCTTGGAGTCGCCCTCGCGTCGGC
>CABUZE010000266.1 GCA_902495955.1 uncultured Collinsella sp.
ACCAGACCGCCCACCCGCCAGCCATGCCCATCCAAACTCGAAAGTTACACCTATGATCGGAACTCGCACTTCATCGTCATACACCCCGCACGTCGACGTCGCCCCCGCCGACCGCCCACTCATCCTCGTCGCACCGCGCTGGGAAGAGGCAGAGCCGTTTTTAACCGAGATGCTCTCCCCCAACGAGGAGATCGCCAGCGTCTTTGTCGACGCCATCCTTGCCGCCGGTGGCTTGCCGCTGCAGATGTCTATTACCGAAGACGTCGATGTTATCCGTCATTACGTGGAAATCGCTGACGGTATCGCTATTCCCGGCGGCCCGGACGTCAACCCCAAACGCTGGGGCGACGAGCGTCCTTACGACCCCACGCTGTGCTGCGAGATTCGCGACCGTTTTGAGTTTAAGCTGGTTAACGAGGTGCTTCGCGCCAAGAAGCCGCTCTTTACCACCTGCCGAGGCACTCAGCTGCTCAATGTCGCCACCGGCGGCACCCTGTGCATGGACGTGCCGAGCCTGGGTGCGCGCGAGGGCCGCACGCAGTGGCGCCATACCCACGTGCTCAACGATCCCGTGCACCCCGTCGAGGTCGTGCCGGGCTCGCTACTCGAACGCGCGGTTGGCGGGCACAGGCTGATCCAGACCAACTCGGCACATCACTGCTGCGTCGACCGTCTGGGTAAAAGCACGCGCTTGGTCGCCAAGGCAACCGACGGCGTTCCCGAGTGCATCGAAGTCGAAGGCCAGCCGTTCTGCCTGGGCGTGCAATGGCACCCTGAGTACACGTGGAAGACGCTCGAGACCGACTTTAACCTGTGGAAGTCGTTTGTCGAGGCAGCGGCAAAGGTTAAGCAGGCCCGTTAGTTCACGGACGGCACAACAGACAAGGGCTCCCCGCCGGCCACATGGTCCGGCGGGGAGCCCTTTTACCTATATGTGGCCGGCACACAGCCCAAGGCTCGCAAGCCCTTATTCAGCCGCCTCGCGCAGGGCCGACATCGTCGCCGCATATTGCTGCTGCAACGCATGCATTCCCTCGCGAGCGCCGTCAACGGCATCGGCGCCGCGCAGCGCCTCGGTCACCACGACCGCCGGCTCGTACAGATTATCGAATCCCAGGTTCTGGCTCACGCCCTTGAGCGTATGCGCTGCCATAAACGCACCTTCGGCGTCTCCCGCCGCCATGGCGGCCTCCAGCTTGTCCATGCTCTCGTCATCCAAAAACTTGAGGGCAAAGCGGCCAAGCATCTCCTCGCCCATCAGCCGAGCGCACGCGTCTTCATAATTGGCGCCAATCTTCTCATACGCCTCACGCATGGAAATCATGGATTAAAACTCCTTTGGTCAAACTAAATCGTGGGAAACGCGACAACGTCGGCGGGGCGTGCCAACGTCTCGGCAATACGGTCTTGCACCTCGAGCAGGCAGTCGAGCAACAGCGGGTTAAAGGTGCCGCACTTACCGTCCAGGATCATCTTGATCGCCTCCTCGTGCGGGATAGCGTCCTTGTACACGCGCACGCTCGTCAGCGCATCGTACACGTCGGCCACCGAAACCACCTGTGCGGCAATGGGAATTTCGTCACCCTTAAGGCCATCGGGATAGCCCTTGCCGTCCCAGCGCTCGTGGTGCCAACGCGCAATCTGGTACGCATATTCCATAAGCGCATTACCGACGTGATGGCGGCCCAGCTCAAGCAGCATGTCGGCGCCGATCGTGGTATGCGTCTTCATAATCTCGAACT
>CABUZE010000267.1 GCA_902495955.1 uncultured Collinsella sp.
GCTTATCCATATATGTTCCCTTCGACGGCGCAAAGTCTAGCACTCAAAGGGTATGTTTCCGAACACTAAGACAAAATTGTTCGGAAACTATAGGACAGACTGATTCAATTGTTAGACGGATCGGCTAGTCGCGCAGGATGATGTCCATGGCGAGCATCAAGTTGCGCTCGTCGATGGCAAACGGGGCGGCCTCGCGCGTCTTGGGCTTGGCGCAAAACGCGATGCCCGTGCCCGCGGCCTGAATCATGGGGATGTCGTTGGCGCCGTCGCCGATCGCGACGGTATGGGCTATGTCGACGCCGCACCCAACCGCCCAATCCAGCAGCTGGATGAGCTTGGACTCCTTGGTCACAATGTCGGCAGCTAACTTACCGGTGAGCTTGCCGTCCACGACCTCCAGACGATTGGCCAGACAAAAGTCGATACCCGCGGCAGCCACGATCTTGTCGGCGACCTCGTGAAAGCCGCCGCTTACCACGCCGACCTTCCAGCCCTTGCTGTGCGCCGAGCGCACAAGCTCCAGCGCGCCGGGGGTAAACGTCACGCGCTCAAAGGTGCGCTCGAACACGCTCTCCTCCAGGCCGGCAAGCAGCCCTACACGTTCCTCGAGCGCCTGCTTAAAGTCGAGCTCGCCGCGCATGGCGCGCTCAGTGATCTGCGCCACTTGCTCGCCTACGCCGGCCTCCTCGCCCAACAGGTCGATGACCTCCTGGTTGATGAGCGTGGAGTCGATATCCATAACAATGAGGCGTGCAGTCATGACGGGCCTTTCCAAGTGCTGTTTTATTGGGGCATATTGTCGCACGTGAATAGCGCGGGCGGGTGCCGCGGTGCGTCAATTGTTTCGTCTCCGTCAAGTCTTTGGGCAAGAGCTACTTTTTCGTGGTACATCGACGCGGGTGCGATAAGATAGAACGCCATGTCCGGCTGCGCGGTTTACGCAGGCTGGGCAAATCTGTACGACGCCGCCCGGAACGACACGGGGCGGCACAGATCCATAAAGGAGGATCACTGGTATGAGCCAGACCCGTCCCATCGACGAGCATTCCATGCACACCCGTACCTGCGGCGAGCTTCGCCGCGAGAACGTGGGCGAAGAGGTCACCCTCACCGGTTGGGTGAGCCGTCGCCGTGACCACGGCGGCCTTATTTTCTGCGACCTTCGTGACCGCGAGGGCATCACGCAGCTCACCTTCGACCCCGAGCACTCCGACGGCGACGCCTTTAGGATCGCCGAGACCATGCGTCCCGAGTGGCCCATCAAGATCCACGGCGTCGTGCGCTCCCGTGGCGAGGAGACCACCAACGCCAAGCTCGCGACCGGCGAGATCGAGGTCTTGACCGACCACGCCGAGGTGCTCAACACGTCCGTCACCCCGCCGTTCCAGATCGAGGACGGTATCGAGACCAGCGAGGACACCCGTCTGCGCTATCGCTATCTGGACCTCCGCCGTCCCGAGATGATGGCCAACCTCAAGCTGCGCTCCGACTTTACCTTTGCCATTCGCGAGGCGCTGCACAACCGTGAGTTCATGGAGGTCGAGACGCCCTCCCTGTTCAAGTCCACGCCCGAGGGCGCTCGCGACTTCATTGTTCCCAGCCGTATTCAGCCGGGCAACTTCTACGCCCTGCCGCAGTCCCCGCAGCTCCTGAAGCAGCTGCTCATGGTCGGTGGCGTCGAGCGCTACTACCAGGTTGCCAAGTGCTTCCGCGACGAGGACCTGCGTGCCGACCGTCAGCC
>CABUZE010000268.1 GCA_902495955.1 uncultured Collinsella sp.
GCTGCCCTTTACCTACGGCATCAATCTGCTGCGCGAGACGGTCGGCGGCATGTATTCGTTCAACTACCTGTTTAACCTGTGCATTCTGGGCGTGTTCTTGATCGTGGCGCTCTTTATCGGCCTGCAGCTGCGTCCGCTGCTGCTCAACCTTAACCTGCTCTTTGATAAACAGCTCTCCACGACCGGTATGATGATTTGCGAGTCCAACGACCTGCCGCGCCAGCGCTACTCGCTGCGCACGGCCGTGCGCGTCATGCTCGATTCCGATTCGTACCGTCGCGAACTGCTCGATCATGCGGTCGCCTTTGAACATCGCTACCCGTACTACATCAAGGGCGGTTTTGCCGCCGTGGTGGGCGTTCAGGTCCTGCTCTTTGTCCTGTCGACGGTTCTCGATATCGACAATAACGGCAAGATCATCCTGCTTGTCATTTGGATCATCTCGGTTATTGCCATCTGCGGCTGGCTTATCAATATCGAATATATCCGAGCGAGCCTCAATACCCAGATGCGCATCTCGGCGCTTTCGGATGAGGACCTGCGTCGCGAGATGCGCGAACACACGGCCGCCATTCCTGCCGCCCGCCACATGTTTGGCCTCAACGCCAGCGAGCGTGGTGCCAAGGGCGGCGATCAGTCCACGGGCCGCTTGCCGCATATCGGCTCGCACCATAAATCTCAGGGCAGCGACAGCACAGCCACAAATGATGGAGATACCACCGCGCTTGGCAAGCACTCCAAAGGAGGTGAGGCATAAATGAAGAACATCCTGCATCTGTTTAAGCGCGATGTCCAAAACGTGTCTCGCTCCGTGATCGGCTTGGTTGTCGTGATGGGCCTCATTATCGTACCGTGTCTGTACGCGTGGTTTAACATCGCCGGCAGCTGGGATCCGTACGGCAACACCGGCAATCTTAAGATCGCCGTGGTCAACACCGATGAGGGTTACGAGAGCGATTTGATCCCCGTCGAGGTTAACGTGGGCGAAAACGTGACCGCCACCCTACGCGGCAACGAGAGCTTCGATTGGGTTGTGCTCAACAATCGCGAAAAGGCTATCGAGGGCGTTAAGTCGGGCGCGTACTATGCTGCCGTCGTTATCCCCAAAACGTTTAGCGCTGACATGATGACGCTTTTCTCGACCGACGTGAAGCATGCCGATATCGAGTTCTACGAGAATCAGAAGGCCAACGCCATTGCGCAGATCGTGACCGAGAAGGGTTCGAGCGCCGTCCAGAGCCAG
Organism: uncultured Collinsella sp.; assembly: GCA_902495955.1. Classification (GTDB taxonomy): domain Bacteria; phylum Actinomycetota; class Coriobacteriia; order Coriobacteriales; family Coriobacteriaceae; genus Collinsella. Next base: position 1,244 of record CABUZE010000268.1, read on the forward strand.
GTTAACAAAACTTTTACCGAGACCATTACGACGATCGGTCTTAAGACGGTGTCCAGCCTGCTCGATTACATGAGCACCGACCAGGTGGGTAACTTTATCGCCAACCTGTCCTCGACGCTCGGCGATTCGATTGAGGACCTGCGAGACGTTCGGGCAAATGCTTCGTCGCTGGCGGGCATTTTGAGCTCCACGTCCGATTCGCTGACGTCGGCGAGCGGCATGCTCAAGCAGACGGGCACGGTCGATGAGTCAACGAAGCAGCTGATGGAGCATGTCAAGAGCGGTATTAGCGATTCCAAGGAAGCGCTGAAGGACGCCAACGACGCCATCAATGCCGCGATTGACGGAAGCGCGGGCGCGTTTGACAACGTGTCCGCCGAGCTTGCGAAGGCATTTGATGCCGCGAATCAACATGTCGACCTTACAGTGTCCCAGCTCAACGATGCCGCGGCGGCGCTCAATACGCGTGCCGACGATATCGACGCCACGGCC
>CABUZE010000269.1 GCA_902495955.1 uncultured Collinsella sp.
AAAGTTCCGCAAACTCGAGGGCAAGCTGTGGACTCGCGAGTACCTGCTCAAGATTGCCGAGTTCGATGGAGCGACGATCGCTCCTGTCAACGGCGCTACCGCCCGTGCCGACGCCATGGGCACGCTTGCCGGCGAGCATCACAAGCTGCTGACCAGCGAGAAGTCCGTTGAGCTCGTACGCTCGTTAGCGCGCGAGACGGTTGCAGGCGGACACGTAGACGACCCGCAGCTGCTCGACGAGATCCGTGTGCTCGGCCGCGACCAGCGCGAGGCAAGCGTCATCCCCACCGAGGAGGCCGAGGCCTGGACCAGGCTCACCTGCGAGGCCGATGCCGTGTGGCACAAGGCCAAGACGGCCAATGACTGGGCGAGCTTTGAGCCCTATGTGGATAGAATCGTCGCCCAACTTAAGCATCAGGCCGAGCTCATGGACCCGCAGCGCGACCCATACGACGTTTGGCTCGACCAGTACGAGCGCGGCCTTTCTGCCGAGAGCTTCGATGCGTTTTGCGATGAGGTCAAGGCGACGGTTGTGCCGCTCGTGCACGCCATCGGCGAGCGCGGCCAGCAGCCCGCTGCCGACTTTTTGCACGCCCGCGTGCCCGAGGCCGCCCAGCGCGCCATGAGCTTCGACCTTATGAAGCTCGTCGGCCTGAACCTGGACGACACCACGCTTGCCTTTACCGAGCACCCGTTTAGCGAGGGCTTTGCCGTGGGTGACGCGCGCATCGCGACGCACATCTACGAGGACGACTGCATCTCCAACGTCTACAGCATCATCCACGAGGCCGGTCACACCATGTACGAGCTGGGCGTGCACCCCGCTTACGCGCGCACGTGTCTGGAGGGCGGCACCTCCATGGGCATCCACGAGAGCCAGAGCCGCTTCTTTGAGAACACCGTGGGTCGCAGCCGCGCCTTTATGGGACCGCTGCTCGAGGTGCTGCGCCGCCACGCACCCGAGGTCTACGGCGACGTCGACGAGGACACCCTCTACCACGCCGTGAACATCGCGCAGCCTTCGCTGATCCGCACCGAGGCCGACGAGCTCACCTATCCGCTGCACGTTATGGTGCGCTACGAGATTGAGCGCATGCTGTTTGCCGGCGAGGCTACGGCCAAGGACATCCCCGCGCTTTGGAACCGCTTCATGGATGAGTACCTGGGCATTCCCGTTCCCGACGACACGCACGGCTGCCTACAGGATACGCACTGGAGCGGCGGCTCGTTTGGCTACTTCCCCACCTATGCGCTGGGCAGCGCCTACGACGCCATGTTTGTGCCGGCCATGTGCCGCGACGGCGTCGACCTTACCGATGCCTGCGCGAGCGGTGATCTGGCGCCCGTCCGCGCCTGGCTGGGCGAGCACATTTGGCAGTGGGGCCGCGCCAAGGACGCGCCGGAGCTCATCAAGGGCGCGTGCGGCATGGCGTTCGATGCCCGCTACTACTGCAGCTACCTGCAGGACAAGTTCACCACGCTCTACGAGCTGTAAAGCTTAAGCAACACGCCAACGCAAGGGGGGGCGCCGCGGAATCGATCCGCGACGCCCCCTTTGTAGTCATTGGGGACGTTCTTTAATGACTAGTCGTATGGGACACTCTTTGCCAGTCAGAAGCACGGATGACGAAGAGTGTCCCCGATGGCTAGTCGTTTAAGAACGTCCCCAATGACTAGGGTGACGCCGATGTCTTGGCAACGTCGAGCCGTTACGCGATTT
>CABUZE010000270.1 GCA_902495955.1 uncultured Collinsella sp.
GGAGACCCATTATCTTGAGGGCCTCGGCGCCGTGATTGATGCCGAGGAGCACGAGACCACTAAGGGAGAACTCGTTAACGGGCTTTTGGTCAACTCCGCCTTTGCCATCCTGCGTCTGGGCATTGCCACCACGCTGGTCACGGGTGCCGCGATGGTCGCCTCCGGGCAGGTCGACTTTTTGGTGATGTTTGCCTTCCTGCTTATGGTGAGCCGTATCTATGCGCCCTTTGACCAGGCGTTAATGTTAATGTCCGAGCTGTTTGCCGCCGAGTCGTCTGCCAAACGCATGCGTTCCATCATGGAAGAGCCTGTGGCGCGGGGCAGCGAGAAATTTGAGCCCGTGGGCCACGATGTGGTGTTCGATCACGTGGCATTTGGCTATGGTGCGGGCGAGGACGGCCGCGCCGGCGAGAAAGTTCTTACCGATGTGAGCTTTACCGCCAAGGAAGGCGAGGTCACGGCACTGGTCGGTCCTTCGGGTTCCGGTAAGTCTACGGTGAGCCACCTGGCCGCGCGCTTTTGGGATGCCACCGAAGGCACGGTCACTGTGGGTGGCGTGGATGTTGCGAGCGTGGATCCCGAGGTACTGCTGCGCGACTACGCCATTGTGTTCCAAGACGTGCTGCTCTTTGACGACACGGTGATGGGAAACATCTGCCTCGGGCGTCGTGATGCCACCGATGAGGAAGTGCTTGCGGCCGCGCGTGCCGCCAACTGCGACGAGTTTGTGCACCGCATGCCGCAGGGCTACGACACCATGATCGGCGAGAACGGCTCCAAGCTGTCCGGCGGCGAGCGCCAGCGCATCTCTATCGCCCGCGCGCTGCTCAAAGACGCGCCCATCGTGCTGTTGGACGAGGCGACGGCAAGCTTGGATGTGGAGAACGAGACCGTGGTACAGCAGGCGCTCTCCCGTCTGCTCGCAGGTAAGACGGTTATCGTTATTGCCCACCGTATGCGTACGGTGGAAAATGCCGACAAAATCGTTGTACTCAAGGATGGCGTGGTTGCCGAACAGGGTGCTCCGGCGCAGCTCAAGGCAGCAGGTGGAGAATTCGCCCGCATGGTTGCGCTGCAAAAGGAGGCGGCGAACTGGCAGCTGTAGGAATGTGACAAAGGGACAGTCCCTTTGTCACATTGAGTTCACCCCCATAGTTTCCAAAAGGTTAACTTTGGTTGACCATAATAGTTCGACTAAACTAGTTTCAAAAGCGTACTCGAGCAAACTAATGAACTCGGGTGCTAAGGCACCATGCCGCGCTTGTGCGGCAAAAGGGAGAAGCAACATGAAGAAGTCGACGTTTAACACCCTGCTTGTCGGTGGCGGTTTTCTGCTTGGCACGGCCGGCATCAAGCTGCTTACCAGCGCTCCGGTAAAGAATGCCTGCGTGCAGGGTATCGCGTGCGGCATGCGCATCAAGAACGGCTACCAGGACATGGTCGAGCAGGCCAAGGCTAATGTCGACGACATGGTTGCCGAGGCTGCTTACATCACCCAGAGCGAGGCCGCTGCTGACGAGGCAGCCGAGTAACGCTCCCAGGCACAAACTATGAGATTCTCGATTATTAGCGAGATCCCCGGCAGGGCCCGTCTTCAATTGGCGGGTCCTGTGCCAGAGAGCGATCTTGACGCACTTCTTAAGCTCAGCGGCGATATCGACGGCGTGCACAAGGTGCGCGTTTATGGCCGTATTGGCC
>CABUZE010000271.1 GCA_902495955.1 uncultured Collinsella sp.
CTCCATGCCGTTGAGCCAGACCTCCCAGCCAAGGCCCCAGGCGCCAAGGGTCGGGCTCTCCCAGGCATCCTCGACAAAGCGGACGTCATGGTCGTTGGGGTCCAGACCGATAGCGGCAAGAGACCCCAGGTAAAGCTCCTGGGCGTTGACCGGTGAGGGCTTGATGAGCACCTGGAACTGATAGTAGTGCTGCATGCGGTTGGGGTTCTCGCCGTAGCGGCCGTCGGCGGGACGGCGGCAAGGCTGCGCATAGCAGGTGCGCCACTCGGCGGGACCGAGCGAGCGCAGCGTGGTCGCGGTATGGAAGGTACCGGCACCGACCTCGGAGTCATAGGGCTGCATAATGACGCAGCCCTGCTCGCCCCAGTACTGCTGGAGGCGCAGGATGATGTCTTGGAAGGAAAGCGATGAAGCGTTCATGCCTCTAATATCCCCTCGTCGAAACGATTACACGGTTAGGTACTGTACTATAGCGGTTTTTAGTCGATAGCGCCCAGACGGTTGAGCGGCCAGTAACGCACGAGCGCCACGGCGATCAATTCGGAGCGGTCGACCGGGCCAAAGTAGCGGGAGTCAGCAGAGTTCTCGCGGTTGTCGCCCATCACCCACACACAGTCGTCAGGGACGGTGTAGGGATAGCTCACCTGGGCAGTAGGCGCCTGGACGGAAAGCGGCCAGCACATGCCGGTCGAAAAGTCCTCATCGAGCGCTTGGCCGTCAACGACCACCTTGCCGTCCTGCAGGTCGACCGTCTGGCCGGCCGTGGCAATAACACGCTTGACAAGAACATCATGCTCGGAGGTGCCATCGGGGTTGTGAAACACCACGATATCGCCCTGCTTGACGGGCTGACCGAGCTCGAGGCTCACCTTTTGTGCCAGGATCTGGTCGCCAATCTCGATCGTGGACTCCATGGAGCCGGTGGGCACCACAAAGGGCTCGACCACAAACGAGCGAATCAAGAAGGTGGCGACCAATGCGATCGCGATGACCGCGATCCACTCAAAAGCGCCCCTCAACGCGGAATGCTGCGATGGAACCATTCTCACTCCTCGCTCTGCGAATACGAAGCGTCCAAAATCTCCTGCGCGTACGCACGCTCCTGGGGCGTAAGGCGCGCCGTCTCGATCAGATCGGGACGCCAGCGGCAGGTGCGCTCGATGGCGTTCTTGCGACGCCAGGCATCGACCTTGGCGTGATCGCCACTCACGAGCACCGGCGGCACGCCCTCGCCGTTGAACTCGGCGGGACGGGTGTACTGCGCGTACTCGAGCAGGCCTCCGTCCTCGGCGGTCGAGAAGGACTCGTCCACATTGCTCATCTCGTCGCCCAGGGCGCCGGGAATCAGGCGTACGACGGCATCGGCAACGACCATAGCGGGAAGTTCGCCACCCGTAAGCACGTAGTCGCCGATCGACAGACGCTCATCGGCATACGCATACGCACGCTCGTCGACACCCTCGTAGCGACTGCACACAAACAACAGGCGCTCACTTTTGAGCAGGCGCTCGGCCACATGCTGCGTAAAGGGCTCGCCACAGGGGGTAAAGAACACCACAGTGGGCTTGGGACCCTCTGCGCTAATGGCCTCGATGGCCTCTGCGATAGGCTCGACCTTCATGAGCATGCCCTGCCCGCCGCCGTACGGCTCGTCATCGACGGTACGATGGCGGTCGTGCGTCCAGTCGCGCA
>CABUZE010000272.1 GCA_902495955.1 uncultured Collinsella sp.
AGCAGACGGGCTGCTGCGAGATCTTCGTGGCGTTCGTCACCCAGCAGACCGGTCGTCCGAGCTACTGCTGCTACACCCGTGAGGAGACCATCACCGCGGGCAACTCGCGCCACCAGATGCAGATGACCGTTAAGCTGGGCGCCATGAACGACGGCACCATCACGGCCATCGACCTGCATACGCTGTCCAACGCCGGCGCGTACGGCGAGCACGCCACCACGACGATCGGCCTCTCGGGCCACAAGAGTCTGCCCATCTACAACCACGTGAAGGCGAGCCGCTTTAGGTGGGACGCCGTCTACACCAACACCAACCGCGGCGGCGCGTATCGTGGCTACGGTGCCACCCAGGGTCAGTTTGCCGTGGAGAGCGCCGTCAACGAACTCGCCGACATGCTGCACATGGACCCCGCCGACCTACGCCTTAAGAACATCGTGCGCGAGGGCGAGATCATGCCGCAGTACTACAACGAGAAGCTCAACGCCTGTGCGCTCGACCGCTGCCTGCTGCGTGCGATGGACATGATCGGCTGGCGCGACAAGCCGCTGGCCGTGGACCTGGGCGACCGCGTGCGCGCCCTGGGCTGCGCGCTCACCATGCAGGGCTCGGGCATCTCCAACGTGGACATCGCCGGCATCGACATGCGCCTGGAGGAGGACGGCTTCATTACCATCGGCACCGGCGCTACCGATAACGGCATGGGCGTCGACACGGTCCTGGCGCAGATTGCCGCCGAGGAGCTGGGCGTGGAGAGCTCGCTTATCGTGGTGCGCGGCGTGGACACCGATGTGTCGCCGTTCGACGCCGGCTCGTACGCGAGCTCCGGTACCTATGTGACGGGCCTTGCCGCCAAGAACGCCGCGACCGAGCTGCGCGAGAAGATTTGCGCCAAGGCCGCCCAGATGTGGGACGTTGACGCCGCCGACGTGGTCTTCGACGGCCAGTACGTGCGCCTGTCCGACGAGCGCGCCGCTCGCGAGCGCGGTCGCTACCTTACGCTGCGCGAATTTGCCAACCTGTGTGTCAAGAACATCGCGGGCGGCGACGCGCTCACCTCGCACGCCTCTGCCTGCCTGCCCGTTTCGCCTCCGCCGTTTATGGCCGGCATTGCCGAGGTCGAGGTCGACAAGGCCACCGGCAAGGTGACCGTGGTGGATTACGCCGCTGCTGTTGACTGCGGCACCGTGATCAACGAGGCGCTCGCGCGCGTCCAGGCCGAGGGCGGCATTGCCCAGGGTATCGGCCACGCGCTCTACGAGATTGTTGAGCATGACGATCGCGGCCGCCTGCGTACCGGCAACTTTATGAGCTACAAGCTGCCCACGCGCCTCGATATCGGCAGCATTCGCGTGGCCTTTGAACCGAGCTACGAGCCGACGGGCCCGTTTGGTGCCAAGTCGATCGGCGAGGTCGTCATCAACACGCCGCTCGCCGCCGTGGCCTCGGCCGTCGCACACGCCACCGGCCACCAGGTTCGCTCGCTGCCGATCACGCCCGAGAAGGCCCTGCTGGGGGAGTAGGCGAGGCAACGCAGCCGTCGCTCTTTGCCGAGCCCGGGGAAACTGCAGCCCACTTTTCGACCGAATTGTGGGCTGCAGGAGATAGCCGATGGGGGTAGCTAATTTGGGACGGGGGATTTTTTGGTAACCCCCCCAGCGGGGGTGGGAAAAAAAGGCCCGGAGAAAATG
>CABUZE010000273.1 GCA_902495955.1 uncultured Collinsella sp.
CCTCGACCGGCTTGACGATGTAATCGACAGCATCGAGGTTATAGGCATCGGCCGCATACTCGGCAAATGCCGTCACAAACACCACGACCGGCGGCGTCTTTAGGTTCTGCAGCGTCTCGGCAAGCTCAATTCCCGAGCGACCGGGCATGGTAATGTCTAAAAACAACACGTCGGGCTTGTTCGACAGAATCGACTCCACGGCTTCGGTGACATTGCCCGCCTCGGCAATCTGGCCCACACGCGTATCCTTTTCCAACAGATAGCGTAGCTCAGCCCTAATGGGAGGTTCGTCATCAACAACCAAGATGTTCCAGCCTTCGGACATATGTGCTTCCCCTCTTTTTCTCTCAATCCAACCGCGTGCTACGCCGTCAACGGCGCGGGCTCATGCGGCTCGCCGTTCAGCTCGACGATGACCTGCGTTCCCACGCCCTCCTGGGACTTCACGCGCATGCCGGAATCTTCTCCGTAAAAGAAGTGGATGCGCTGAAGTACGTTAAGGAGCGCCAAGCCGCAGCCTCGTTTGATGGAGCCGTCGGCGGTAATGCTCTCGGGCTCCTCCAGGCGATGCTGCTCAAACAGATGCGCGCAGACTTCTTCGCTCATACCGATGCCGTCGTCCTCGACGATGATCTCCAAACCGTCATCGGTCTCGAAAGCCCTAACATGAATAGAAAGCGGCTCGGTCTCGCGCTGCGCGTGCTTGATGCAGTTTTCGAGCAACGGCTGCAAGATAAACGGCGGCACCATGCAATCGCGCACCTCAAAGTCGATATCGACCGAGACGCGCAGACGGCCGTCGCCATAACGAGCCTGCATAAGATTGATATAGCGAGTGCCCTGTTCCACCTCGTGCTCGAGCGTTGTGAGGGTATCGGAATCAGAAAGCGTCTGACGGTAGTAATTGGAAAAGTCGATCAGCAGCGATCTGGCCTTGTCCGGCTCGGTACGTACGAGCGACACGATGGTGCTGATGGTGTTAAACAGAAAATGAGGATCGACCTGCGATTGCAAGGCGCGCAGCTCCACGCGAGCCGTAAGCTCGTCCTGGCGCTCGAGCTCAAAGCTCGCAAGCTGCGTGGAAATGAGGTCGGCAAAGCCCGAGGCAAGCGCCGTCTGGCGCATATCGATGCTGCTCAGACGGGGATAATACAGCTCGAGCGTGCCCACGCAATGCCCGCGCACGGTAAGCGGTGCGACAATACCGGCGCGCAGGCGCGGAAAATAGCCACCCGTCTCGGTCGAGGCATCGCGCGAGAACACGCTTTGCTCACCGCTGTTGATCACGTTGAGCGTAGTCCGCAGCACCACCGGGGTGCCCGCGGGGCACTTTGCCGAATCCTCGCCCCAGCTCGCCAGCACCTGCTTGCCGTCGGTAAAGCAGATGGCAGAGGCGATAGTTTCGGACATGATGATCTTAGATGCGCCCAGGGCCGCTTCGGGCGTAAGGCCGCGCGACGTGTAGGCGAATATTTTCGACGCGATGGCGAGCGTGCGGTCGGTAGCGCTCGATGTGAGGTCGTCGGGAACGACAAAGACGTACGAGAAGAAGAAGCACAGCATGACCAAGCCGGCAATGACGACAACGGCCGGAACGGGATTGGGATTATCGGTTAGATCCCAGATGAGCAGCAGGATAAGCAGCGGAACGACAATACCGAGCAAGATGGCTTGA
>CABUZE010000274.1 GCA_902495955.1 uncultured Collinsella sp.
AAGATGTCCAAGTCGCTCGGCAACGTCATCGACCCCAACAAGGTCTGCGACGAGATGGGTGCCGACATCATCCGCTTGTGGGTCGCCTCGGTCGATACCAGCTCCGACGTGTCCATCGACCACGAGATTCTTGCTCGTACGTCCGATGCCTACCGTCGTTTCCGCAACACGCTGCGCTTCCTGCTCTCCGAGCTCGAGGGTCAGTTTGAGCCCGAGACCGACGGCGTCGCCTTTGCCGACCTGCTGCCGCTCGACAAGCTCATGGTTGCCCGTCTGACCCAGGTTCAGGCCGAGGTCGACGATGCCTACGCCAGCTACGAGTTCCCGCGCGCCTACCGTGCGCTCTACGACTTCGTGGTTACCGAGCTCTCCAACGTGTACCTCGACGCCCTGAAGGACCGTCTGTACTGCGACAAGCCCGGCTCGCTCGAGCGCCGCAGCGCCCAGACCGTGCTGGCCGAGCTCTTCTCGATGCTCATGCGCGACCTTCAGCCGATCCTGTCCTACACGGTCGACGAGGCCATGGCCTATGCGCCCGCCGGCTGCGTCGATCACCAGAAGTACGCCGCGCTGCTCGATTGGTACAAGTCGCCCATCACGTTCGACGAGGCCAATGAGTTTGAGGGCGTGCTCGAGGCTTCACTCGAGCTCCGTAGCGCCGTGACCAAGGCCCTTGAGGATGCCCGCTCCGCCGGTACCTTCACCAAGAGCCAGCAGGTCCGCGTCAAGGCGGTCGTTCCCGCCGAGATGTACGCGCTGCTGACCGGTGATAAGGCCGTCGACCTGGCCGAGTTCTACATCGTTTCCGATGTTGAGCTGACCCAGGGCGAGGAACTCTCCGTTGCCATCGAGGCAGCCGAGGGCGAGTGCTGTGACCGTTGCTGGAACTACCGCACCACCGTCGGCGAGTACAACGGCCACTCGCATATTTGCAAGCGCTGCGCCGACGCTTTGTAGGTTACGGCGTTCGTAGAACACCGTAACCTACCGACGCTGCAAACGCCCCTAAGCGGCAATCTGACGTTCAATCGTCGGTCGCGTACCAAAGTACGCTTCCCTCCTCTTTCACGTCACCTTGCTCGCTTGGGGACGTTTTCGCTGTTGGTGACGATAACGCGGCTTTTCCATTGCTGGAGCTAGAGGCTTTCTTTCGACTTGTGCTTTTAGTCGAAAGCTATTAAGCGACATTCCGTTATTCGGAATGTCGCTTTCGTTTTATGCTGGTTATTTCGCTTGCGTTGGTGGATATGTCGTGCGCTCTGCGTGTGGCAATATAAGATGGTTAATTGCGTTAAACGGAATTCGATGTTCTTGAGGGTAGGGGATTGATTTGGGTCGTGCTGGGGATATGACGCCGCCTTTGCGTTGGCGGTTGGGTGTTGCTGGTGGGGTGGCGCTGGTTGTGCTGCTTGTTGACCAGCTGACCAAGCTTGCGGTTCGTGCCGCGGGCGACGCTTTGCATGTGACTGTTATCCCCGGTGTGATCGACTTTCTATTTGTCCGCAATATCGGTGCTGCCTTTAGCATGGGCGAGGGGCATGGCATCGCGTTTGCCGTGCTGGCGTTGGCGGTCATTATCGCTATTGCCGTGTACTTGCTTCGCGCGCCCCAGCTTGCTCGCTTGGAGGTGGTGGGCATGGCTATGGTCGCGGGCGGCGCCATTGGCAACGCGATG
>CABUZE010000275.1 GCA_902495955.1 uncultured Collinsella sp.
GGTGTAGGTGTTGTCCATCATGGTGAAGGACACGATGCCCATGGCGATCGCGCAGACCACCGGAAGGGTGATGACCAGCTGAAGGTGCTTCTTCAGCAGCTGGAACAGTTCGAGAAGGGTCATGCAGCTTGCCTATCATTTCCCCAGTTCGGATTGACAAAACTGTCCGTATGTTATCGCATCTTTTTACCGAGACCAAACTCTATACATAAGAAACAGGCTCTCCTGTAAAAATGTCGGAAGCAATCGTAAAATTGCACAACAACGCCGCACCCGAAAGTCAAATGCGGCGTCTGCATCAATATCTATGTTATATCGCTATGCGAATGGCTCGTCCTGCTGTATGGGAAACGTCACCGTAATGGTGGTTCCCACGCCCAACTCGCTCGACAGATCGAGCGTGGCGTGATGATACAGGGCCGCATGCTTGACAATGGCAAGCCCCAGACCGGTTCCGCCGCGTGCCTTGGACCTACTCTTGTCCACGCGATAGAACCGCTCAAATACCTTGCCCTGTTCTTCAGGCGCGATACCGATTCCCGTGTCGGCGACCGCAAGGAACGGATGGCCTTCGTCGTTGGTGCCGCACTGCAGCGTAACCGTACCGCCGGGTCGATTGTAGCGGATGGCGTTGCTTGCCAGATTATAGATGAGCTCGTCAATCAAGCGCGACACGCCCTCGATGACCACAGGCTTGGTCTCATGACTTATCGTCACATTCGCCTGACGGGCGACCTGTTCAAGACGCTGCTCGACCGCGTAGATGTCACGCGAGAGCTCAATAGGCTCCGTGGACCCAATGGGCACCGCCTCGCCCTCAGCTGCACGCTCGGCCTCGTCCAAGTTAGACAGCGTAAGGATATCGTTGACAAGCGCTGCCAAGCGGCCCGCCTCACGATAGATGCGACCGCCAAAGTTGCGCAGGTCGCCCTCGCCCTCGACCATGCCGTTTGCGATGAGCTCGGCATAGACCGAAATCGCCGTAAGCGGCGTCTTGAGCTAATGGGTGATATTCGCCGTGAACTCGCGGCGCATACGGTCGTTGTCCGCCAGCACCGCCATTTGGCGCTTGAGCTCCTGGCGCTGCGACTCAATACGCTCAAGCATGGGGACCATCTCGGCATAGGCGTGCTCATAGCTACGGCGTGGGTGGTCCAAATCCACCTCTTGCAAAGGCGCGATGATGGCACGGGACTCGCGGCGCGCCATAAAAAACGAGAGTACCGCACCCGCTGCTGCGATAAGCAGCATCGGCGCCACCATCGACAGCAAAATCGCCGCAACGCCAGGCTGGGCCTGCGCCAAGCGGACAACCTGGCCGTTATCAAGGGCGACGGCGCGATACAGCATAATCTCGTCGAGCGTAGAGCTTGCGCGCTCCGCGGAACCCGAACCACTCTCAAAGGCCTCGATGACCTCGGGGCGATCGCCATGGTTGGGCAGTGTGGAAGGCGACGCCTCGTTGTCGTAGGCAACCGATCCATCCTTGTTAATCAGCGTGATGCGCAAGTCCTCGCGATCAAGGCTACGCAAGAACGGGATGGGCTCCTGCTGCTCGTCGAGGGCGGCAGCAATGAGCTCGGTTTCTTGCGCCAGGTTGGCACTCGTGGCATCCGCCAAGGTGTTTTGCACAATGATCTCATCCAGCTCCGTAAACGCGACGATAACC
>CABUZE010000276.1 GCA_902495955.1 uncultured Collinsella sp.
CCAGGAGAAGTCGAGCGGCGAGCGATAGCTCGTCTGCAGCATCAACAGGCGCAGGGCCGCGGCAGAGTGCTGCTCGAGGACCTCGGCCAGCGTAAAGAAGTTTCCGAGCGACTTGGACATCTTCTCGCCGTCGACCAGCAGCATGCCCGTGTGCATCCAGGTGTTGGAGAAGCCCTGGTGCCAGGCGCAGGTGGCCTGGGCGCACTCGTTCTCGTGATGCGGGAAGGCAAGGTCGGAGCCGCCGCCGTGGATGTCGATCGGGGTGCCCAGGTAGCGGTGCACCATGGCGGCGCACTCGGTGTGCCAGCCGGGACGGCCCTCGCCCCAGGGGCTCGGCCAGCTGGGCTCGCCGGGCTTGGCGGCCTTCCACAGGGCAAAGTCGAGCGGGTCGTTCTTGTCCTCGTTCTCCTCGATGCGCGCGCCCACCATAAGGTCGTCGATGTTGCGGCCCGAGACCTGGCCATAGTTGGGATCGCTGCGCACGGCAAAGTACACATCGCCGTTATCGGCGGCGTAAGCATGGCCCTGCTCGATGAGCGTCTTGATCATGGCGATCATGGGGCCGATCTCCTTGGTGGCGCGGGGACGCACATCGGGATCGAGCACGTTGGCGGCGCGCATGACGCCGATGAACTTGTCGGAGAACTCCGTCGCGACCTCGGCAGCCGTACGGCCTTGCTCGTTGGCGCGCTTGATGATCTTGTCATCGACAACGGTGAGGTTCTGGGCGAACGTGACCTCATAACCGCTCGCGATGAGCCAACGGCGGATCACGTCAAAGCTGATGAACGTACGGGCGTTACCGATGTGGATGTTGTCGTAGACCGTGGGGCCGCACACGTACATGCGGACCTTGCCGGACTCGATGGGCTGGAACTCTTCCTTTTTATGGGTAGCGCTGTTGTAGATACGCATTCGTTACTCCTTAACAGTTTTCTGTAGCAGGCAGACGGCCCAAGCGCCAATTCCCTCGCCTTGGCCTTCCCAGCCGAGCTTTTCGGTCGTAGTGGCGGCGACGCCCACGTTTTCGACGGCAACGCCCAGGGCATGGGCAAGGTTGGCGCGCATGGCATCGCGGTGCGGGGTGATCTTGGGTTGCTGACAGGCAATGGTGCAATCGGCATCGACAAACTCAAAGCCCAGCTCGCGCGCATAGTCCATCACGCGAGCGAGCAGCACCATCGAATCGGCACCCTCGTAGGCGGGGTCGGTATCGGGGAACAGCTTGCCGATGTCTCCCCCACGGCAGGCGCCCAGAATGGCGTCGGCCAACGCGTGCGCGAGCACATCGGCATCCGAGTGGCCCAGCAGGCCGCGCTCGTAGGGAATGTCAACACCGCCGATAATACATCGACGCCCCTCCACCAGACGGTGAACATCGTAGCCGTGTCCAATGCGCAGGTTACTGAACATGGGGAAGGTCCTCTCCCTCGGCCATGCGGCCGAGCAGAATCGCGGTTACGGGACGCAGGTCCTCGGGCACCGTCACCTTAAGGTTATCGCGCGGGCTCTGGACGCAGCGGACGCGCCCACCCATGCGCTCGACCAGCGAAGAATCGTCGGTGCCGATAAAGCCCTCGGCGATGGCTGCGGTGTGGGCGCGCTTCATGGCGTCGACGCTAAAGATCTGCGGCGTCTGTGCAGCCCAATAGAGTTCGCG
>CABUZE010000277.1 GCA_902495955.1 uncultured Collinsella sp.
GCCATGCTCGGCAACAACCAGAAGTGCTACCGCTGGCGTGCCAAGGCGGCCACGTACAGCAACTGGCCGGTCCTGCGCTACATGTTCCGCGGCAACACCGTGGGCGATGCGGCGCTGATCGTCGGCTCGCTCGACCCGTGCTACTCCTGCACCGACCGCGTGACGGTGACCGATGTCGCCGCCAAGCGCGATCACGTGCTCGACAAGGAGCAGTTCGAGAACGTCTGGCGCGACAAGTCGCCGCTTGCGGGCGAGGGCACCATGGCCGCCCCGCTCGATGAGGAGGCGCTCTAATATGCTGAAGCTTTGGAAGGTTAACGCCAAGGCCGGCGACGCGACGGTCAAGTACCCGTTTGCGCCGTTCCCCACCAACAAGGACATGCGCGGCAAGCCCGAGCACAACGCCGAGCTCTGCATCGCCTGCGGTGCCTGCGGCGTGGCGTGCCCGGCCGATGCCATTCGCATGGACACCGACCTTGCGGCCGATACCATCACCTGGTCGATCGACTACGGCCGCTGCATCTTTTGCGGCCGTTGCGAGGAGGCCTGCCCCATGGAGGCCATCAAGCTCACCGAGGAGTTTGAGCTGGCCGTCATGAGCAAGGATGACCTCACCAGCAAGAGTGTCTATACGCTCGAGCACTGCTCGCGTTGCGGCAAGCCGTTTGCCCCGCACAAAGAGATCGACTACGCCAAGCGCCTGCTGCAAAAGGCCGGCGGCATGGAGGCCGAGCAGGCCGCCCGTACCGTCGGTATGTGCCAGGAGTGCAAGCGCGAGCTCGACGCCCTGCGCGCCGCCTCGGCCGTAAAGACCGGCAACGCTGCCGGCATGGCTGCCAACGAGACGCTTGCGTCCGGCGAGCCCCAGGGCCCCGGCATGGAGTATCTGGGCGGCCACGGCGTGAACCCAGAGTATGTCGACCGCGAGCTCAACCCCGATGCGCCCGAGATTCCCGCCGGTCCGGCGCCGGTCGAGGGCATCATCATGGATTTTGAAACGAAGGAGGAGTAACCATGGCCGAACCCACGCTTTTGCCCGAGCGGCTTCAGTACCGCCCGACCAAGATCGAGCTCGACGAGAGCATCGAGAAGGCCAAGGCGACCCTTCTTAAGAAGATCAAGCGCTCGGTGTACGTCTACCGCGTTGACTGCGGCGGCTGCAACGGATGCGAGATTGAGATCTTCGGTTCCATCACGCCCGTCTTTGACGTCGAGCGCTTTGGCATCAAGGTCGTGCCCTCGCCCCGTCACGCCGATGTGCTGCTGTACACCGGCGCTGTGACGCGTGCCATGCGCATGCCGGCCCTGCGCGCCTTTGAGGCTGCACCTGATCCCAAGATCGTGGTGTCCTATGGCGCGTGCGGCTGCACTGGTGGCATCTTCTACGACAACTACTGCGTCTGGGGCGGCACGGACAAAATCTTGCCGGTCGATGTCTACATCCCCGGCTGCCCGCCCAGCCCTGCGCAGACCGTCTACGGCTTTGCCATGGCGCTCGGTCTGCTGGACCAAAAGCTCCATGCCGAGACCACGGTGGAGGCCGCCGGCGAGCAGGCCGATATCCTGCACCCCGGCGTGCCGTACAAGCTGCGCGTTGCCATTGAGCGCGAGGCTCGCGCCATGAGCGGCTACCGTTACGGCCGCGACCTGGCCAAC
>CABUZE010000278.1 GCA_902495955.1 uncultured Collinsella sp.
GATCATCGACGGCATAGATACAGGAGTAATCGTCCTTGGCCATGATAAAGCGAATGTCGTCCACGGGAATGAGCACCTTGCGGCCGCCCTTTTCCACCGGGATACGCTCGATGGTCACCTTGCTGTCCGTAACCGGCTTGGTGCGTTGCATGACCTTCTCGATCGCGCGATCCAAGCGAGCTTCCTCGACCGGCTTCATCAGATAATCGACGGCATCCACGTCGAATGCCTCGACCGCATGGTCACTATACGCAGTCACAAACACGATCGCCGGCGGATTTTTGAGCTTATGCAGCGCCTCGGCAAGTTGCAGGCCCGAGGCACCGGGCATCGAGATATCGAGAAACACGACATCCACGCGACTTTCCATAAGCATCTCGATGGCGGAGCGGACGCTCGACGCCTCCGTGATCGTGCCGATCTTGCCCGTTTGCTCGAGCAGGAAGCGAAGCTCCGAGCGAGCCGGCGCCTCATCATCCACAATCATCGCACGCAGCATAGGGATAAAACCTTTCGTCAACTAACTACGCCGGGCATCCGTCGCATGACGTTGAGCCCGTAGCCTTTTATTTTACTCTTGAATGTCAAAGATGCTCTCTGACAAATCAAGATGAAGGAGCACTTTGGTGCCCTTGCCCGGCGCCGATTCGACACGCGTATAGGAGTGCGGCCCATAAAAGCGATGGATGCGCTCCGAAATATTGTGCATGGCCACACCGGCGCCGCCACCCTGGGGAGAGCTGGCGTCGGGACGGGCAGAACGCTCGTCAAACAGTCTGGCGGCGGTACCCTCATCCATACCCACACCATTATCGGCCACGGCAATCAAGATTGCATCCTCGCCGTCTTGGTGAACGGTCACGTCGATCCTCAGGGCGTCGTCATCGCCCATGCCATGACGTACGGCGTTCTCGACAATCGGCTGGATCACGAACGCCGGCACCAGCGTATCTTCCACGTCGTCGGACACATCGAACGTCGCAAGCACGCGGTCCTCGCCAAAGCGGGCCTTCTCAAAGGTAAGGTAGCGCTTGGTCTGTGCGACCTCGCGCGAGACCGGAATAAGCGATCCCGAGTTGTCGAGCGTGGCACGATAGAACGATGAGAACTCACGAAGCAGCTCGCGGGCCCGCAGCGGGTCGGTGCGCGTAAACGATGCAATGGTGTTCAGCGTGTTGAACAGGAAGTGCGGGTTAATCTGCGCCTGCAGCGCACGCACCTCGGCGCGCGCTGTGAGTTCCTTTTGCACCTCGAGCTCGTGGATGGCGAGCTGCGTGGACAAGATCTCGGCAAAGCCCGAGGCAAGCGCGTACTGGGTACGGGCGACGGCGCGCGGGGTCTTATAGTAGAACTTGAGCGTGCCGACGGTACGATCGCCTACCTTGATGGGAGCGATAATGCCGGCGGGGACTTGGTTGTGTGAACCGTCCGAGCCCACGACATCCACCATACGGTTGAACGACTGCACGATGCCATGTTCGATAACGTAGCGTGTGGCAAGCGTGTGGATGGGCGAATCTGGCAGTAGCTTTTCCTCAAACTCGCCCGCGCAGGCAAGCACGTTGCTCTCATCGGTGATGGCAACGGTCATGGCACGCGTCTCGGGCAGGATACGCCGGCACACCAAAAGCGC
>CABUZE010000279.1 GCA_902495955.1 uncultured Collinsella sp.
GGACGGACTCCGGCCGACGAAGCCGCAGAGCCCGCCCCGCCCGGAAATGCCTGCCTGCCTACGCGACCAGCCTGTTTTGCCTTTTGAGACTGTTCGTACAGAGCGGCAAACATCGCCGTTTCGCCCGGAGACGTACGGTTGCTAGCACCGTTTTGGCTGGATCCACTCGGTACGCCAGCGCTTCCAGTCCCATTTGAACGCGGCGGAACTGCAGAGCGCTCGCCGTCGCCGTTCTTAAAGTGGTTACCAGCCATAGAGGAGTCCTCGCAATACTAAAAGTCAATAACGCTATTAGTTTATGACATATTTAGCATCGTCAGTTAAACTCCAGACGCAGGCACCAATTCGCAGAATTGTGGTGCAACACCGCGTCCGTCTAGGCAGCGGCGTAAGCTATACCGTCAGGAACATCATCACGATGATCATGGCAAAGCCGATAAGGTCGGTCGGCAAAAACACCGTGCCCAGCATAACGGCACTCGTGATGGTCGCCGAGACCGGCTCCACGGTTCCGATGAGGCTTGCGCGGACCGAGCCAATGTCCTTAACGCCCTGCATATAGAGCATGTAGGCAAAAAACGAGCCGATGACCACGAACACCGCGAGCGCCTCGATGCCGGCAGCGTCGAGCGCCGGCATATGCGCCCAGGGCTGCACGAAGACGCACGAGACCACGCCCGCCGTGAGCATTGCCGAGCCCGTGACGATGGGGCTACCGTATTCGGGCAGGATCTTGGCGGGAATCACCGCCATACACGCGGCGCTGACCGCACACATAAGACCTGCTGCCAGGCCAAGCGGCGAGATATTCAGGCTGGTGGGGTCGCCGCCGGTGGCGATTAAAAAGGTTCCACCCAGAGCTAGGCCAATGCCGATGACTTCGCGAGTACGCGGCATGCGGCGATCGGTCCCGCAGGTGTAGCCCATGATGATAACGAGCTGCAGGCACTGGAGCACCGTCGCGGTTCCGGCGTTCGTCAGGCGCACGGCCGAAAGATAGCAAAACTGGTTGAACAGCAGGCCAAAAGCGGTAAAGAGCAGCAGCTGCTTGCGATCAGCGGGCGTCGTCCAAAGCTTGACCAGGCGTGCGCGATCGCGCGTGACAACCACAGCCATAAAGAGCAGGCCGGCGAGAATCTGACGCACGCTCATAAGCCACAGCGTATCGACATGGTAGGTATCGAACAAAAAACTCGCGCTGGTGCCCGAGAAGCCCCAAAACGAACCGCCCACCAGCGTAGCCAAGACGCCCGTGATCATCTTGCGCGACGACGCATCGTTAAGGCGGTCGCGCCAGGCGCGGCGGGTGCTACGGCTGAGCTCGTCGGTGCCCTCGGGCACATCAATGTTCGATATATCGGTCATCGGCACCGAAGCCCCTGCGCCTTCGACCTGCTCGACACACTCTTTGCTCATTCCACTCCCCCGAAACAGCCTGGAAACAATTCGGCTTACCTTACCACGGCGAAGGCACCAGCTGGAGGCTTGTCCGCTTATCGGTAGGACAATTCCGCAGGCGTCTTTCCATAGCTCGATACCGCAATGGCCTTGCATTATGCGACAGCCAAATCGCGGCAGCAGGCTCTTTTGAAATGGATGCGACAAAGCCCCCGAATTCCACA
>CABUZE010000280.1 GCA_902495955.1 uncultured Collinsella sp.
GATGATGTCCTTGAGGGCCTTGGCGGAGACGGTGAGCTCATGCTGCTCGTCATCGTTCAGCGGCACGGGGACGCGGCAGACAACGCCGTCGCGGCCAACGACGGTCGGCATGGAGATGGCCAGATCGGACAGGCCATACTCGCCCACCATGAGCGAGGAAACGGGCAGAACGGTCTGCTCGTCACGCATAACAGCGGTGCAGATGCGCTTGACAGCCATGGCGACGCCGTAGTAGGTGGCGTGCTTTTTCTCGATGATGGTGTAGGCGGAGTTCTTGACGTCCTCGGCGATGCGCTTCTCGGCAGCCTCATGCTCCAGGTGGCCGTGAAGCTCGCAGAAGGTGTTCAGCGGCACGCCGGCAACCTGAGCGCTGGACCAAGCGACAAACTCGGAGTCGCCGTGCTCGCCCATGACATAGGCCTGGACATCGCGCGGGTCAACCTCGACGTGGGCACCAAGCATCTGCTGCAGACGGCCAGTGTCGAGCACGGTGCCGGAGCCGATGACATGGCCCTCGGGCAGGCCGGACATCTTGATGGCAGCATAGGTCAGAACATCAACCGGGTTGGAGACGATGAGCAGAATGCCGTCGAAGCCGGACTTCTTAATCTCGGGGATAATGGACTTAAAGATGTTTACGTTCTTGTTGACCAGGTCCAGGCGGGTCTCACCGGGCTTCTGGGCAGCGCCAGCGGTGACGACGATCATGGCGGCGTCGGCGACATCGGAATAATCGCCGGCGTAGATCTTCATCGGCTCGGCAAACGTCATGCCGTGCGCGATATCCAGGGCCTCACCCTCGGCACGGTTCTTGTCCACGTCGATGAGGACCATCTCGGAGAACAGACCACTCTGCATCAGTGCGAACGCCGAAGACGAACCGACGAAACCGCAGCCGACAATAGCGACCTTCTTCTCGTTAACCATTAGAAACTCCCATCTCTCTCCACAAACAAGCCGCCCGGGAACGACCCGAGCGGCTTGCCGTAATCCCAATACATCCAATCGGGACTTTGATTATGCCCCTATTCGCAGCCAAAAATCGACCGTTTACCGAAATTGGTTGCAGTATTCGTAAAATAACTGCACGAAATCGGTTTCGTTTTATTGACGAGCCAAAATAGCTTTCTAATACAGGCCCGCCTCGCGAATGGCCTCGACAGCCAAAGCGATCTGATCGGGCGGCAGGACCAGCGCCATGCGCACGTGCCCCTCGCCCGAAGGGCCAAAGCTCGCGCCCGGCGTCACCACAACGCCGGCCTTCTCCATAAGCTCCTCGCAAAACGCCATGGAATCGGTGCGACCACCGGGAAGCTTGGCCCACACAAACATAGAGCCATGCGCGTTGGGACGCTCCCAGCCCAGGTCCTCAAGACCGTCGCACAGGGCATCGCGGCGCTCCTGGTACTTCAGACGCTGCGCCTCGACCTCATCGCGCGGACCGTTCAGGCACGCGATGGCGGCCTTCTGAATCGGGAAGAACATACCAAAGTCGATCTGGCCGCGCAGCTTGGCAAAGGCCGAGACCACATCCTCGCGACCGACCAAAAAGCCGATACGCGCACCGGTGACGTTAAACGACTTGGAAAGCGAGAAGAACTCCACGCCCACCTCAAGC
>CABUZE010000281.1 GCA_902495955.1 uncultured Collinsella sp.
CATGCCGGCAACACCGGGGCCTCTGCGTCAGTCACGCGCTCAAGCTCCTCGGGAAACACGCGCGAGCAACCGGCAAGCTCGCCGTCTACATAGAGCGTCACATGAATGCAGTTCTGATCCTCGTCGATAGCGTCGAACTCATTCTCGTAGCCCTGCTCGTCCATAAAAACGACGCGGCGCACCAACGCCGCGTCATCAAAGCATCCCGTCTTAAGTTGAATATCCATGGCTGCCCCTTCATTCAATGCGAACGTTAGGGACAGATTTTAGCGAAAATGAGCTCCGCGTACGCTAAACTTCGCGCGAGCCTTCGCCAGGCAGTCGTAATGACCCACGTTATGGGCATCGCTCGCGATGAAGCTGTACAGGTTCTGATCGAACAGGCGCTGTGCCGGCTTTTTCTCGCGACCAAAGCGACCGCCGGCAATAAAGTCCGCCGAAGCCTGCAGCTTGCAGCCCATATCGACCAGGCGCTCCGCCACGCTTACATCCTTTTGAACCGCACGATAGCGCTCAGGATGAGCGATGATCACCTGGTAGCCACGGCACTGCAAATCGTAAATCGTGTTCTCGTACTCTCTAAACGCATACGCATCGGCATGTGTCGAAAGCTCGAGCAGAAACTCGTTGGTTCCATCGAAATGCAAGTGCTCCGCGGCATCGATACCAAGTTCAACGAGCTTTCGATGGTTGACCTCGAAGCCCATCTGGAGCGGAAAACCGTCAGCGTTATCACGCAGCAGCTCAAAGGCATCCCACATCTTGTCGTAATCAAAATAGGGATCACGGCAGTGAGGAGTGCAAACGATTCTGGTTACACCGGCCCGCTTGGCAGCCTCGAGCATCGCCAAGCTCTCATCGAGATCGGCGGCGCCGTCGTCTACACCCGGCAAGATATGGCAATGAATGTCACGCATAGGTCAGCCTTAATCAACTAAACGTTTGCTCGGTTGGTGAAGATGCCCTTTTTGGAAGTCCCCTGATCGTCGGAGCCCTTCTTAACCTTCTTACCGTCCTTGGTGTAGTAGGAGTAGTAGTACTCGCTGGTCTCGGTCTCGCAGTAGTTCATGACGGTACCGATGAGCTTGACCTTCTCGGACTTCTTAAGCTGGCCGATAGCGTTGAGTGCCTCCTCGCGCTTGGTGAAGTCCTCGCGCACCACGAACAGCGTACCGTCGGTCAGGCTGGCAATCTCGGCAGCATCGATGAAGGTGCCGACCGGGGGAGCATCAAAGATGACGTACTGGAACTTGGCGGACAGTGCCTTTACCAACTTGGCAAAGCGGTGAGAGACGATGATGTCGGCAGGATTGGGAATATGCGGCTCGGCATCGAGGAAGTAGAAGTTCTTCTGACCCGTCTCGACAATTGCCTGGTCAATGGAGATCTGCTCGGAAAGGACCGCATAGAGTCCGCCGCGCGAACGAACGCCGAGCATATCGGAAAGGGACCTGCGGCGCATATCGGCCTCGACCAGGAGCACGGACTTGCCGCTCGTGGCGATAGCCTGGGCAAGGTTGATGGAAACCGTAGACTTGCCCTCGTTGGGAATCGAGGACGTGACGGTAATGGTGCGAATGGGGTCGTCCACGCTCGCAAAGCGAATGTTGGCCAGA
>CABUZE010000282.1 GCA_902495955.1 uncultured Collinsella sp.
AGTGGATTTTTACCCGCACCGGTATCAAGAGCCGCCATGTGTGCACCACCGAGTCACTTGACGACCTTGCCGTGGCGGCGAGCGAGCAAGCGCTCCAGACGTCCGGAATCGATGTGAGCCAGCTGGATCTTATCGTCTGTTCGACGACGACGGGCGATCATCTCGTTCCCGCCGAAGCGTGCGCCGTTGCTGAGCGCCTGGGTGCCACATGTCCAGCCTTCGACGTTTCGGCGGCTTGTGCCGGCTTCGTATTTGCGCTCGATGTCGCCGAGGGCTATATCGCCCGCGGTCGCGCCGAGCGCGTGCTTGTCGTTGCTGCCGAGCAGATGACGCGCGCGCTCGACTGGACCGACCGTGCCACCTGCGTGCTCTTTGGCGATGGGGCAGGCGCCGCAGTGATTGAGGCTGGGGGAGACAGCCCCCTTGCCGTTGAGCTTTCGACGGCGCCCGACGTCGAGACGTTGCGCGTTCCCGGTCTGGTCGGTACCTCGCCGTTTAAGGCTTCCGCAGATAGCGCGAGCGTGCTGTCCATGAACGGCCGCCGCGTGTTCAAGTTCGGCGTCAACGCCATCTGCGACACGGTCCATAAGCTTGCGATCGATGCGGGCATTTTGGTCGAAGACATCGATCATTTTGTATTCCATCAGGCTAACGAACGAATCCTGAGCCAGGCGGTCAAGCGCCTGGGCGTGCCGGACGAGCGCGTGGTTCGCACGTTGCGCGAGACCGGCAACATTTCGAGCGCATGCATTCCGCTTGCCCTCGACCGGCTGGCAAACGCCGGTGCACTTCACACAGGCGACACCATCGCCTTGGTTGGATTTGGCGCCGGTCTGGATATAGGTGGCTATCTGCTTCGTTGGAAGTAGTCGCACATAGGAAATAAAAACGCCCTAGGGCACAACCAAAGGAGAACTACCATGGCAGATCAGAAGACCTTCGAGCGCGTTTGCGACGTTATCCGCGAGACCGCCGGTCTTGACGATGTCGAGATGAAGCCCGAGTCCACGCTCGAGGAGATTGGTCTCGACAGCCTGGGCACCGTCGAGATCCTCGTTGCCGTCGAGGACGAGTTTGGCATCCAGCTCGATACCGAGGAGAACCCCAAGACGGTCGGCGAGTTCGCCGATACGGTCGAGGCGGCATTGGAGAAGTAGAGATGCTCAAGACTCCTCTCTGCGATCTGCTCGGCATCGAAAAGCCCGTGTTCCAGGGCGGTATGGCCTGGATTGCCGATGCCTCGCTGGCGTCCGCAGTGTCCGAGGCGGGTGGCTTAGGCATCATCGCGGCCATGAACGCCGACGCCAACTGGCTTCGCGACCAGATTCATGAGCTGCGCGCCAAGACGGATAAGCCCTTTGGCGTCAACGTCATGCTCATGAGCCCGTTTGCCGACGAGGTCGCGCAGGTCGTGATTGACGAGCGAGTGCCGGTCGTCGTGACGGGCGCCGGCAATCCCGCCAAGTACATGAAGGCGTGGAACGAGGCGGGCATCAAGGTCATCCCGGTCGTTGCCTCGGTGGCGCTGGCGCGCCTCGTGGCACGTCGTGGAGCCACGGCGGTTGTTGCCGAGGGTACCGAATCGGGCGGCCATATTGGCGAGACCTCGACGG
>CABUZE010000283.1 GCA_902495955.1 uncultured Collinsella sp.
GCCAACAAGGAGCGCCTGGCCGTCTACGTTAAGGCCGAGACCGGTCTGGACATCGACCCCAACACCGTCTTCGATGTCCAGGTTAAGCGCTTCCATGCCTACAAGCGCCAGCTCATGAACATCATGAAGGTGATGGACATCTACAACCGTCGCATCGCCGACCCCAACTTCCACGTGACGCCGACGACCTTCATCTTTAGCGGCAAGGCTGCTTCGAGCTACACCTTCGCCAAGGAGACCATCCGCCTCATTAACTCCGTTGCCGAGGTCATCAACAACGACGCCCGCGTCAACGAGGTCATGAAGGTCTGCTTTATCCCCAACTTCCGCGTAAGCAACGCCCAGCTCATCTACCCCGCCGCCGAGATCTCGGAGCAGATCTCCACGGCCGGTAAGGAGGCCTCGGGCACGTCCAACATGAAACTCATGATGAACGGCGCCATTACGCTGGGCACCCTCGACGGCGCCAACATCGAGATCGCCGACCTGGCCGGCCGCGAGAACGAGGCCATCTTTGGCCTGACCGCTCCCGAGGTCGAGCAGCTCTGGGCATCCAACAGCTACTTTGCGTGGGATACCCTCAACGGCGACCGCGAGCGTCTGGGCCGCGTGATGGACGAGCTCAAGGACAACACCTTTGCGGGTCTTTCGGGCAACTTCGAGAGCATCTATAACGAGCTCATGAACAACAACGACCCCGATTTGGTCATGGCAGACTTCCGCAGCTACGTGGATGCGTGGGAGAAGCTCACCGGCAGCTACGGCGACCAGGAGACCTGGAACCGCAAGGCGCTGCTCAACACCGCCTCCTCCGGCTGGTTCTCGAGCGACCGTACCATTCGCGAGTACCGCGACGAGATCTGGCACGCGTAAAGGCGCGCGAGCTCCCCTATGCCAGCACGGCATTACTCGACGGGCGCGACCGAGCGCCGCGCCCGTCGCTAATGGGTTTAAGAACATCGATGACAGAAGGAGAAATCGATGAGTAAGAAAGAATGCATCGCGATGCTCCTCGCAGGAGGACAGGGCAGCCGATTGGGGGCACTCACCCAAAAGATCGCTAAGCCGGCGGTTAGCTTTGGTGGCAAGTTCCGCATTATCGACTTTTCGCTCTCCAACTGCTCCAACTCGGGCATCGACACGGTGGGCGTTCTGACGCAGTATCGCCCCTACCTGCTGCATGCCTATGTGGGCTCTGGCGAGGCTTGGGATCTGGACAGCCGCGACGGCGGCGTGTCGATCCTGCCGCCGTACGAGACGCAGACCGGCGGCGCCTGGTATGCGGGCACGGCCGACGCCATTACGCAGAACCTCGACTACATCAAGGCCAACGACCCCAAGTATGTCCTGATTCTTTCGGGCGATCACCTGTATCGCATGGACTACCGCAAGATGCTCAAGACGCACATTGAGAACAACGCCGACCTCACCGTGAGCGTTATGCCCGTGCCGTGGGAGGTGGCCAGCCGCTTTGGCATACTGACCACCGACCCCGAGGACGGCCGCATCACCAAGTTTACCGAGAAGCCCGAGAAGCCCGATTCGAACCTCGCGTCCATGGGCATCTACATCTTCTCGGCAGACGTGCTGATCGAGGCGCTCGAGGCGGAC
>CABUZE010000284.1 GCA_902495955.1 uncultured Collinsella sp.
ATGTCGCGAATGGTGCGGAACTGGTCGTCGGTAAGGTTGCGTTTGACGCCGCAAACCGCACGGGAGTTGGAGTGGCTGGCGACGAAGGGACGCGTGGCGTGGGCGACAACCTCGTCAAAGCACTCATCGTTGAGGTGGGAGACGTCGAGTACCATGCCGGCGTGCTCCATCTGCGTAAGTGCCTCGATGCCGGCGCCGGTGAGGCCGGCGTGGGTATCGTGCCCGCTCGCGAGCGGTCCCTGCGCGTTCCAGCTGAGTGATGACATGAGCACGCCCAAGCTCTTGAGCAGCTCGATCAGCGCGGGGTCCTCGGCAAAGAACGTGGCGTTTTCGATGGTGTGGATGCAAGCGACCTTGCCGTCCTTGAGCGCGGGGCGAATGTCTGCGGCGCTGCGTACGTTGACCATGCGGTCGTGGTTGAGCGTTGCCTGGCCGCTCATATGCGCCATGATCTGCGCCTGGAAGCGCGCGGCGTGGGCGGCGGGAATCTCATCGGGGACAAACGTGGCGAAGCACTGTGCCCATGGCGTGTTGCCGATCTTTGCGAGCGAGATGGCGCAGGCGTTGCCCTCGATGAGGTCGAAATCTTGCGGATGCGTTTCGTCGCCGGGGAAATAACCGTCGGTGCCGGCGGTAAAGCGCAGGTCGAGATCGAGCGTGGCCCAGCCGATTCGGTCGGCGGTGTCGCAGTGTAGGTCAAATACGGGATATGCCATGGTTCCTCCGGTTGCAGCGTTTCTTTGCAAACTGTCTTTGAATTGTATGACTAGGGTATAGTTAGCGCCATATGTTCACGGCGGCCCGCGTTGTGCGCCGCCCTTATCACGGAGGTTACCATGTCCAACCAGGGCAAGAAGGTCAAGACCCATTATCGCGGCACGCTCGATGACGGCGCGCAGTTCGATAGCTCCTACGATCGCGGTGAGCCGCTGGAGTTCACCTGCGGCGCCGGCCAGATGATCAAGGGCTTCGACGCCGCTGTTGTCGACATGCAGGTGGGCGAGAAGAAGACCGTGCACATTCCTGCTGCCGATGCCTACGGCGAGCACAATCCCGAGATGGTTCTGACCTTCCCGGCCGAGCAGGTTCCCAACATCGAGCAGATCGAGAAGGGCATGAAGCTCTTCCTGTCCACGCCGAGCGGTATGACCGTCCCCGCCGTGGTCATCGACGTGACGCCCGAGGCCGTGACGCTCGACGCCAACCACGAGCTGGCCGGCAAGGATCTCAACTTTGATATCGAGCTCGTCGAGGTCGAGGGCTAGAGCATGCCTGAACGCTTGGTTTCGACGACATGTTTGGGAAATCTCAACGATCCGTCCTATGAACTTTTGCTTCGCCGGGAGCTGGGCGGTGTCTTTGAGGTCGATGAGCTACTGCTCGATTGGGACCAGGCTGATGTATGCGCGTGTGCGGGCGTGACGGAGCTGGGGCGCACGATCGATGTTCGGCTGGTTGCTACCGACGGTGGTCGTCTTGCCGACGGCGACGTGCTCGCCATTGACCGTTCGGGCGTGGTGCCCGTGGCGGTTGTCGTGCGCCTGCGCAGCGCCGAGGTTTATTTGGTCGAAGTCGACCGCATGGATCCGATTGCGCTCGCGCATGCGTG
>CABUZE010000285.1 GCA_902495955.1 uncultured Collinsella sp.
ATAGACAGGCGGTCGTGGACCAGCTGCGCATAGGGCACGCACGACTGCGACAGCGGATTCGTGGCGCCGAAATCCTCGACGACGCGCTTGTAGACCACGGTCGGCGCATCCTTGCCCTCACGCGGCACGGTGTAGCCATGGGGCGAGCAGGGCTCGTCGTGACGAACCTCATAGAGCGACGGTACGTAGTTGCCGGCAATGGATGCGAGCTGCTCAACAATCTGCGCGCGCGGGACTCCTTCGTCACGCAGGCGGCGATGCAGCTGGCAGGTCTCGAGCAGCGATTCCTCGCCCTCGCCGATGAGGATAACATCGAAGAAGGCCGCGTACGGCTCGGGGTTGTACACCGAGGGGCCGCCGGCGATGATAATGGGGTCGTCCTCGGTGCGGTCGGCGGCTAACAGCGGAATGCCAGCGAGGTCGAGCGCCTCGAGGAAGTTCGTCACCGCCATCTCGTGCGGCACATGCAGACCGACGATATCGAACGAAGCGACCGGCGCGGCACCCTCGAGCGAGAGCAGCGGAATGCCCGCCTCGCGCATGGCGTCACCCATATCGGGCCACGGCACATAGCCGCGCTCGCAGGAGATGCCCTCGGCCTGGTTAAGGATGTTGTAGAGGATGGCGATACCCTGGTTGGGCTGACCGACCTCGTACACATCCGGGTAGATCAGGCAGCAACGGTAGTCGGCATCGGCCTTGGAAAGCGTGCCCCACTCGTGATCGATATAGCGGCTCGGCTTCTCGACCTTGGCGAGCAACGGCTCAATTAAATGAAAACAATCTTGGTATGCAACGCGCAACGGAAAACCCCTAAGCAGCGAGATCTGATGCGTCTTGGTAGGACGCCATAGGACGGGTAGCGCCCGCGACCGTGGTCACCAGATCGCGAACGCGGGAGAACGTGGCAGTGACCACCTCGTTGGCACGGCTGTAGTCGACATCGCGCTCGTAGAGCGAAACGAGCGCACGGCCCATGCCGTAGGTGCCCGCGGCAGCAGTGAGCGCCTTGACGACAAACCCAATATGCGGCGTCTGCTTGACGAGTGCGCGGGTGACCGCGCGGATCACAAGACCGCCGGCAAGCACGCCCGCGACCTCGTAGCCGCGCTCGGGCTTAATGCCGCGTCCAAAGACGGCAGCGAGCTCAAAGAGCATGCCCACCTGCGCCAGCGCCATAACGGGATAATCGGCGCCCGGCAAAAACACCAGTGCACCGGTCGCCATATTGGTAAGCGCGCACGAGGTGATGATACGATTGGCCGCCGCGATGCGCATGAAGGCAAAGTTCGCCGCAAAAGCCGTTTCCTTGTCGGTGCGATCGAGAATCCAGCGGGCAAGCGTCTCGAGCAGATACGTCTTATCGGTTGCCGCCACCACGCCGAGCATGGGCGTGGACTCCTCGATAAACGGCGCCTCCACAGCAGACTCGGCAAGCACGCACACGGGCGCGCCGGCGATCACGAGCTCCTGCACGGCACTCTCCAAGCGGTCGGAACCACACGAGAGCACCAGCACCACATCGGTATCGGTCTTTGGAGCAATTCGCTCCTCCCCCAGACGCTCGACGCGCACAATACCCGAGGTCGTCTGCGGCAC
>CABUZE010000286.1 GCA_902495955.1 uncultured Collinsella sp.
TAGAAAAGCTCCCTTCGGACTTGTTGGAATCGAACGTGTATCCGATTCCAACGTACCCAAAGGGAGCTCAGATAAGACTCTGCGGGCGTAAACGTTACAAGGACCTAGCAAATAGCTCACGCGCGCCAGAGGCCCCACGGTCGCGACGTCAGGTGACACGCCACCCCGATGACTAGTCGGCGTAGGTGAAGGTTGTGACGTCGAACATGCCCTCGGGGCGGATGCGGAGCGTCGGAATCACCGGCAGGGGCAGGAAGATGATGCCCATGATGGGGTCGAGCGGCGGCTCAATACCCATGGCGCGCGCCTTGACCATAAAGTCGTCGTGCTGCGCGGCAACGTCCTCGGCCGTGCCCTCGCTCATAAGGCCACCGAGCGCCAGCGGAATGCGCGCCACGACCTCGCCGTTGCGCACCAGCACGTGGCCGCCCTGGCCAACAGCCTCGACGGCAGCCATCATATCGGCCGCGTTGTCGCCCACCACGCACACGTTGTGCGAGTCGTGGCCGATCGTCGAGGCGATAGCGCCGCCTGTGATGGTAAAACCGCGCACCCAGCCGCGGCCGATATGCTTGCCGACGAGTCCCATGCCGGCGGGACCGTCGCCATCGGCGCCCTTGGCCTGCAGTGACACGCCGCGGCCGTGGCGCTCGATCAGCATAATGCGGCGCAGACCCTCGGCATTCTCGGGACGAACTATGCCCGTGATGGCCTTGCCCGGCACCACGTCGATCACGGCCTCGCCCGGCTTAAAGGCATAGTCGAACACGTCGAGCGATAGCTTCGGCAGCTTAACGGAAGCACGCAGCTCATCGGCAAGGGCCGCAACCTCGGCCATCTCGGGTGCGATCTCGCCCACAAAGGTGCCGTCCTGCGCCACCAGAGCACCGGCGGCATACACGCAATGCGGAGCCGTGGCAAACGTCAGGTCGTTGAGTACCAGCAGGTCGGCACGCTTGCCCGGGGCGATGGCGCCACGCAGCTCGTGCGGGTCGCGACAGCCGTGGTCCAGGCCAAACGCCTCGGCCGTGGACAGGGACGCCATAGAGATGGCAACCACGGGGTCAATACCGGCCTCGATAGCCACGCGACAGGCATTGTCGATCATACCGGTCGAAAGTGCATCGGAGGGAGCGCGGTCATCGGTCGCGAAGCAGCAGCGACGGGCGCGGGCGGGGCTCTCCAGCAGCATCGGCGACAAGTTGGCCAGGTCATGGCTGCACGTACCCTCGCGCAGCATCACATACATGCCGCGGGACAGCTTATCAAGGGCCTCCTCGGGAATCGTCGACTCGTGATCGGCGATAATGCCCGCTGCGGCATAGGCGTTGAGGTCCTTACCGGCAACGAGCGGCGCATGGCCGTCGACCTGCTTGGACGGCGTCTGGTTGGCAGCATCGATGCGAGCACAGGTCTCGGGGTCGGCCATAAAGACGCCCGGCAGGTTCATCATTTCGCCCAGTCCAAAGACATCGCCTGGATGCTCGGCAAAAAACGCCTGCATATCGGCAGCCGAAATAACGGCACCGGCCTGCTCGTCGGGCAGCGCGGGCACGCACGAGGGCATCATATACTTGATGGAAA
>CABUZE010000287.1 GCA_902495955.1 uncultured Collinsella sp.
AGCGTGACCTTGCCGCCCAACAGGCGGTAGTGGTCGAAGAAATCGGGATAGGACTTGTTGACGGCCTCGGCGCCGTGGATCACGACCTCGCCGGTGGCACGGCTCGCGGCGATGGCGGCCATCATGGCGATGCGATGGTCGTTGTGCGAATCGACCTCGCCGCCGGTAAGGGCATCGACGCCCTTGATGATGAGGTCGTCACCGGCGATGCGCACCTGCGCGCCCAGCGCGGTGAGCTCGCGGGTGGTGGTGACCAGACGGTCAGATTCCTTGATGCGCAGGCGCGCGCAGTCACGGATGAACGTGCGGCCCTGAGCCAGCGATGCTACGGCCGAGATAACGGGCACCAGGTCCGGAATGTCGTGGGCGCTCATCTCAAAGCCGGCGAGCTTGTCGGACTGCACGGTGGCGGCGTTGGTGGAGCGTACGATGCGGGCGCCAAAGCGCGAAAGTGCGGCAAGCACGTTGCGGTCGCCCTGCGCGGAGCTCAGCGACACGCCCTCCACGGTGATGGGGTCGGTACCGATGGCGCCGGCACACAGCCAAAAGGCAGCGTTGGACCAATCGCCCTCAACGGCCACGCTGCCGGGCGTGCGATACGAGCCGCTGCTCACACGGAAATTCGTGACCTCGGGCTTACCGTCCTTGGCGGGGATGCGCTCGACGTTGACCTCGACGCCGAAGGCCTTCATGGCCTGGATCGTCAGGTTGATGTAGGGGCGGCTCTCGATGAGGCCGGTCACCTGCACGCAGGAGGGCTGGGCCAGCAGCGGCGCCGCCAGCAGCAGGCCCGAGATGTACTGCGAGCTCACGTTGCCCGGCAGCACAAAGGTGCCCGCGCGCATGCGGCCGCTCGTCTTGCGCGGAAAACCGCCCAGACCCTGCAGGTCGCAGCCGGCGGCGATGATTTCGTCCGAGAGCGGGGAGAGCGGGCGGGCGCCTAGGCGGCCTTGGCCCACAAAGGTGGCCTCCGCACCCAGCGCACAGGCGACAGGCAGCATAAAGCGCAGCGTGGAGCCGCTCTCGCCGCAGTCGAGCGTGCCACCGGCAAGGGCCTTGAGCAGGCCAAACTCAACGCTCTTCATGGTGGGGTGGACCTGGAAGCCGTCCTCGACGGTCTCGATGCGAGCGCCCAGGGCCGTAAGGCAACGCACCGTTGCCTCGATGTCGGCGCAGGTGGTGTTGCAGGTGACGTGTGTCTCGCCGTTGGCAAGCGCGGCGCAGATGATCAGGCGATGCGCCATCGACTTGGACGCGATGGCGGGAACGGTGCCCTTAAGCGGGGACGGGGTGATGCGGGCTAGCATGCGGATGCGTCTCCCTTCTGGCCGAGGCCCTCGGCAATCAAATCGTGGAAGGTGGAAAGCGGCGTGCGGTCGATGCTGCAACGGCCAATGCCGTGCGGAATCACCAGGTCGATAGTGTCACCGGCACGTTTTTTGTCGTGCAGCGCCTCGGCAAAGATGGCGTCGGCCGAAAGCTCGCAGCGGGTCTTGAGACCATGGCGGGCGCAGAGCTCCTCGATGCGGCCGGGAAGTTCGGCGTCGCAGACGCCGTGCAGGGCCGCGGCGCGCGTGATGATG
>CABUZE010000288.1 GCA_902495955.1 uncultured Collinsella sp.
GATCATGCCGACGGGCTTAAGAGAGCGGTCGAGCAGGGCCTTGAGCTCGGCGCCGGAGTAGCCGCGGCGCGCGCCCAGCAGATACATCGCGACGAGCGTGGCGAGCGTCAAAGCGACGAACGGCTTGCCCAGGAAGGCGAGAATCGAGGCGAGCTCGGCGGGCATGGGGATATAAGAGGACAACGTGCCCAGCAAAATCAGACAAAGCGGCGTGAGCACGATGGCAAGCACCATGCCAAAGGAGGGAAGCTCCTTTTCGTCGCTCGCACCCTCGGCAGAGGTAAAGTGCTCCGGAACATCGGTAAAAATGCGACCGCCCACGTTGCGGCCCCACACGACGCCGGCAATCGCCATGGCGATGAAGGCGGTGGGGATACCGACGAGGATCATGGTGCCCAGGTCGACACCGAGCGTGCCGGCAACCAGGACCGAACCGGCCGAAGGCGGCACGAACGCATAGCCAGCCGCCAGTCCCGCGAGTAGGGCGATGCCGTAGTAGAGGGTCGACTTCTTGGTCTGCGACGCCACACTAAAGGCAAGCGGGATCAAAACGACCACGCCGGCCTCAAAGAACACCGTGGTGCCGATGACCAAACCGGTGATGCCCAACGCCCAGCTGGAGTGGCCCTGGCCAAAGGTGTCAATGAAGGTCTGGGCGATCTTCTTGGCGCCGCCGCTCTCCTCCAAAATCTGGCCAAACATCGATCCCAGGCCAATGAGCAGGGCAATGTTTTGCAGCGTGGTGCCCACGCCCTTGGTGACGGTGTCTGCCACCATGTCGAGCGGCATGCCGGCACCGATACCGATCACGAGCGCCGAGACCATCATCGAAAGCACAGGATGCAGCTTGAACTTAATGATGAGCGCAAGCAGCAGCGCGATGCCCACGATAGCGGCGATGACCAGCCTGGTGGGGTCGGCCATAAACGTAGGGTCTGACATCTTTCCTCCAATTCATCAGACCTTTTGAATTCGCCTTAGACTATAGCGTATTTTCAATAGGTCTGATGTTTAAAAGGGAAACTTTTTTCAAAATACATCTGATGTATTTCCTGAACGATCTGTTTTTGACGGTAAACGGCTACTTACAGCTCTCCATTGCCGGAGCGAACCACCGCGGCTTCTGTAAATGAGCTAGAATAGCTCTGATGAATTCTTTTGATATGAGGTGAAGCGTGGCACGAGCCGATTCGGGACTCCCCGAGCAGATAGCAGATAAAATCATTCAACTGATCCTGGATGAGCATCTTGAGCAAGGCGACCGCCTGCCCAAGGAGGCTGTACTCGTCGAGCGCCTGGGTGCTGGCAGGAGCACCGTACGCGAAGCCATGAAGCTGCTGCAGTCGCGCAACATCGTGCGCATTAAGCAGGGCTCGGGCACCTATGTGGCATCAAACCCCGGCGTTGCCGACGACCCGCTGGGCTTTACCTTTATCGACGACAAGCAGCGTCTGGCGCGCGACCTACTCGAGGTGCGCTTTATGATCGAGCCGCAGATTGCACGCATGGCAGCCGAGCACGCAACCAATGACCAGGTCGTCTGTATCAAAGAGCTCTGCGACGAATCCGAGCGCCTGGC
>CABUZE010000289.1 GCA_902495955.1 uncultured Collinsella sp.
AGTTCAAGAACGATGCCCCGTGCTGTGCACCTAAGCTTAGGGTGACATAAGTAGCATGGTTGTACAACCGGTTGCACCGTTAATCCGACAAAATCGACCGTTCGGCGGACAACCGGTTGCACAGATTTTTGTACCGCCCGTAAGATAAGGACAACCGGTTGCACAAAGAAGCACTACGATGACGAAGGAGCATCACCATGGACGCCATTAACGATTGGGAAAACCAAGCGCTCACCCACAGGAACCGCCTGGCACCCCATGCGTACTTTATGGGTTATGAGACCGCCGATCTCGCCGCTACGTACAGCCGCGAGCTGTCGCGCGGGTTTGTCCAGCTGTCCGGCTCGTGGCAGTTCCGCCTTTTTGAGGGCCCCGCGGCCGTCTCCAACGAAGCACTTTGCACGTACGAGCCCGAGTGGGATCACGTGGAGGTTCCGCACCTGTGGCAGGTAGACGGCTATGGCAACCTTGCCTACACCGACGAGGGTTTCCCGTTCCCGGTGGATCAGCCGTTCGTTCCCTCTGACGATCCCACGGGCGTGTACCAGCGCATCGTCAATCTTCCCGCCGTGCCTGCCGGCGCTCGCGAGATTATTCGCTTCGACGGTATCGAGAGCTACGGCGAGCTGTATGTCAACGGCAAGTTTATCGGCATGACCAAGGGCTCGCGCCTGTCTGCCGAGTTCGACGTGACCGACGCGCTCGTCGAGGGCGACAACCTGTTTGCGGTCAAGGTTCTGCAGTACAGCGATGGTAGCTACATCGAGGACCAGGACATGTGGTGGGCATCGGGCATCTTCCGCGATGTGTACCTCATGCAGCGTCCCGCCGCGCATCTGGTCGACTTTAGGTTCCGCACGCACCGCGAGGGCGATGCCGCTCTGATCACGCTCGATACGGTTGCCGAGGGCGCAAGTCGCGTCGTGTATACGCTCAGCGATGGCCAGAATGTGGTCGCTACGGGCGAGTGCGTCGACGGCCATGCCGAGTGCAGCGTTGCCGATGCCCACTGCTGGAACCCCGAGGACCCCTTCCTCTATGACCTTACGCTTGAGGTCTACGACGGCGACGAGGTCAGCGAGTACGTTCCGCATCGCCAAGGCCTTGCCGAGGTGACGGTCGAGGGCAATCATATCTACCTCAACGGCACCTACTTTAAGATGCATGGCGTCAACCGCCACGATCACGACGATCACAAGGGCCGCGCCGTGGGTCTCGCGCGCATGCGCCGCGACCTGGAGCTCATGAAGCAGCACAACATCAACGCGGTGCGCACGTCCCACTACGCCAACGATCCGCGCTTCTACGAGCTGTGCGACGAGTACGGCATCATGCTGGTCGCCGAGACCGATATGGAGAGCCACGGCTTCGAGAATATCGGCAATATCGCCCTGGTCACCGACGACCCGGCATGGGAGCCGGCCTACGTCGACCGCATCGAGCGCCTGGTGATGCAGGAGCGCAACCACGCCTGCATCATTATGTGGTCGATGGGCAACGAGAGCGGCTATGGCTGCAACATCCGCGCGATGTACGCCAAAGCTCACGAGCGCGACGGGCGTCCGGTCCACTAC
>CABUZE010000290.1 GCA_902495955.1 uncultured Collinsella sp.
CGACGCGAGTGCCACCGTCGGCGGCGGATGCCACGGCTGCGATCTCGTCTGCGGTCACCAGGTTGGAATCACCCTTGATGGTGAGCTTGAGGATCGAGGCCGCAATCGCGTAGTTGACGGCGTCCTGCGGGTCAAAGTCGTTGATGAGGGCATGGACCAGGCCGGCGTTAAAAGCGTCGCCGGCGGCAACGCCCTCGAGCACGTGCACGTCGTGAGCAGGGGAGAACCAGTGCTCGCCGCTCTCGGCGTCAAAGAGCATGCCCATCCAGATGGAGCGCTCGACGCAGGAGATGTTGCGGACGACCGAGGCGACCTTCTTGCAACCGTACTCGGCGCAGATCTGACGGGCCATCTCGACGTAGGTGTCGCGCTCCTCGATGCCGTGGGCAAGGGAGCCGGAGACGCAGGTCATGCCGAGGCCGGCAGGCGCGTCCTCGTCGTTGGCGATGCAGATGTCAACGAGCGGCAGGAGTTCCTTCATGGTGGCCTGCGACTTCTCGGGCGACCACATCTTGCCGCGATAGTTCACGTCGCACACGGTGGTGATGCCTTTGGCGCGGCAGGCGGTGAGGGCATTCTTGCAGGCGGCGGCCATCTCGTCGGAGACGGCGGGCGTCACGCCGGAGAAGTAGAAGACATCGACACCCTTGAGGATCTCGTCCCAGTCAAAGACGTCGCGCTTGGCCATGTTGATGGCAGAGTACTTGCGGTCGTAGACGCAGCCGTTGCCGCGCTGCGAGGCGCCGACCTCAAACACATAGGAACCAAGACGGTCGCCCTGGCGCACGACGCGCGAGGTATCGACGTCGTAGACCTTCAGCGAACGCAGGGCGCACTCGCCCAGACGGGTGGCCGGGACAACGGAGACGTAAGCTGCCTTGTCACCCTGGTAGGCCAGGGAAAGCGCGGTGTTGGCTTCGGCGCCGCCGTAGCGGACATCAAACTCGGTCGCCTGCTCAATGCGCAGATGATCTTTGGGCGAGAGCCTCATCATGATCTCGCCGAAGGTAAGACCCGTTTTACCCATGGTCGCGCAGCTCCTTCTTGCTCGTGCGTACACCTTTGATATGGCGTTGGCACGGAGGTGCCAAGACGGTAGGGTACATCTTTGCACCTCCGTGCCAACGCTTGCCGAAATCGGTTTACGAAATCGGTTTCGTTTCGAGTTGTAGTATACTCATCTACAACGTTTTGCAAGCGAGATTTTTAAAAAAATGCCTAAAATGGCTCAGACTGCCGACAATTGGGAAACGGGGTGCGCTATGGCGCAGATGAGGATTAAGGACATTGCCGCCGAGGCGGGCGTGAGCCCGGCCACGGTTTCGCGCTATCTCAACAACCGCCCCGGGCAGATGACCGAGGAAACCCGTGCTCGCATCGCGGCAGTTATCGAGCGCACCGGCTATCGTCCACGTGCCGCCGCGCGCAATCTGCGCAGCTCGCGTACCAACCTCATCGGCGTGATCTTGGCCGACATTGCTAACCCGTTCTCCAGCGCCATGCTCGAAGGGCTTTCCGCCAGCGCCGCCGCGCGCGGCTGCTCGCTCATGACGGCCATTAGCGGCAACGACCCC
>CABUZE010000291.1 GCA_902495955.1 uncultured Collinsella sp.
ATAGACGGCACAGCCGGTTCAGGCAACTCCACCATCGACAAGGAGCTCGACAGCCAGCTGGGCTTTAACACGCTCGATACGGGCGCCATGTATCGCGCCGTCACCTTCGCCGCGCTAGACCGCGGCATCGACCCGGACGACGAGGCTGCCATCGACGCCCTCGCCGAGCAGATCGAAATCCGCTTTACCAACGGCACCGGCGAGGACACACGTCTGACCATTGATGGCCAGGACGCCTCGGCTGCCATCCGCCCCCCGCAGGTCGACGCCAACGTGTCCAAGGTCTCGGCCTACCCGGGCGTGCGCGCGGCCATGCTCGTCCATCAGCGCCGCGCCGCCGAGGATCGCGACATCGTGGCCGAGGGTCGCGACATCGGAACCGTCGTGTTCCCCAACGCGCAGGTCAAGGTGTTCCTGACCGCCGACCCGCGCGAGCGCGCCCGTCGCCGCGTGCTGCAGCGCCACCAAAACGACGCCCAGCCGCTCACCGAAGAGCTGCTCGAAGCCGAGGTCGACGAAACCCTCGACGCCCTCAAGCAGCGCGACAAGCTCGACAGCAGCCGCGAGGTGGCGCCGCTCGTGCCCGCCGAGGACGCCGTGCACGTCGACTCCACCGCACACACCATAGACGAGGTCGTCCACATTATCGAGGACCTCATCAACCAAAGGAGGTAGCCCATGCGCCTGTTTAAGCAGACGCCCGAGGATTACTACAACGCCCCTTATGCCGAGTTCCCCGTGCTCATCCGCGGCACCGTCTTCGTGGTCATGGCAATCCTTTGGGCCTTCTCCAAGCTCATGTGGCGCTGGAAGGTAGAGGACGCCGATCTGCTGTTTGAGCGCCAGGAAGGCCGCGGCAGCGTGGTCATCTGCAACCACACCTCGATGGCCGAGCTTTTGGCTGTAGAGACGGCGCTGTTCTTTGGCGGCCGCCGCATTCGCCCCATTTTTAAGTCCGAGTTTGCCAAGAGCAAGATCGTACGCAGGGCCTATAGCAGCGTTGGTGGCATCCCCGTGGAGCGTGGTACTGCCGATATGAAGTGCCTGCGTGCCGCCCAGCATGCGCTGCAGCGCGGTGAGGACGTTCTAATCTTCCCCGAGGGCACGCGCATCCGCTCGCGCGAGATCAAACCCGAGGTCCACGGCGGCTTTGCGCTCATCGCCCAGATGGGCAAGGCACCCGTGAACCCGCTCGCCATCTGTGGCTGGTCCGACATCACGCCTGCGGGCAAAAAGATCATGCGCCCCAAGAAGTGCTGGATCCGCGCCGGCAAGGCCATCTCGCTTTCCGACGCGCCAGCCGGGCTTAAGCGCACGGAGCGTCTGGCCTGGTTTGAGTCCGAGGCCATGAACCGCGTCTACGCCATGCGAGACGAGCTGTGCGCCGAGCATCCGGGCAGGTTCTAGCCATGGACGAGAACGTTATGGGCACCACCGCGACCGCGTCCGACCAGGGCGGCGCGCCCACCATCGAGATCGCAGCCCATGCCGGCACCTGCTACGGCGTGCAGCGCGCGCTCGACATGGCGCTGGCCGCCGCGCCGCAGGCAGGGGAGAGCGCTCAGGTCCAC
>CABUZE010000292.1 GCA_902495955.1 uncultured Collinsella sp.
AAGTCGTGCAATATCGTGCGCCTGCTGCAAAAGCGCGGTGCGCGAGTCAAGGTCGTTATGAGCGAGCATGCCACCGAGTTTGTGGGCCCGCTCACCTTCCGTACGCTCACCAACGAGCCCGTTGCCGTGGGCCTATTCGACGATCCTTCCGACCCCATCCACCACATTTCGCTGGCGCAGGAGCCCGATCTGGTGGTCGTGGCGCCCGCGACGGCCAATATCATCGCCAAGATGGCCAACGGCATCGCCGACGACCTCATCTCCACCACGCTGCTAGCCACGCCGCGACCCATCGTGATCGCACCCGCTATGAATAACGGCATGTGGAAGGCTCCGGCGACGCAGGCCAACATGGCCACTTTGCGCGACCGCGGCGTCCACGTGGTGGGGCCCGGCAGTGGCTACCTTGCCTGCGGCGACGTGGACACGGGGCGCATGAGCGAGCCCGAGGACATCGTCGAAGCCATCTGCGAGGTGCTCAACCCCGCGCCTCAGGACCTGGCAGGTAAGCGCATCGTGATTACCGCCGGCCCCACGCACGAGCCGATCGACCCGGTGCGATTCATTGGCAACCGTTCGTCGGGCAAGATGGGCATCGCCCTGGCGAGGGAGGCTGCTCGCCGCGGTGCCGAGGTCACGCTCGTGTTGGGACCGACATCGCTCGATGTGCCCGGCGGCATGGAGTGCGTGCGCGTGCAGACCGCCGCAGAG
This sequence comes from uncultured Collinsella sp., assembly GCA_902495955.1. Lineage (GTDB taxonomy): Bacteria > Actinomycetota > Coriobacteriia > Coriobacteriales > Coriobacteriaceae > Collinsella. Next base: position 712 of record CABUZE010000292.1, read on the forward strand.
ATGCTGCAGGCGGCGGCGAGCGCCTTCCAGACGGCCGATGCGGCAATTTGTGCGGCCGCCGTCGCCGACTATACCCCCGCCACCCCTGCGGACCATAAGCTCAAAAAGTCCAACGAACGCTTGGATCGCATCGAGCTTGTCGAAACGGTCGATATTTTGGCCGAGCTCTCGCGCCAGAAGGGAGAGCGGCGCGTGATCGGCTTTGCGGCCGAGACCGATAACGTCGTGGAGTACGCGCAGCGTAAGCTCGCCCGCAAGGGTTGTGATGCCATTATCGCCAACGATGTCTCGCGCGCCGATTCGGGCTTTGGAACCGACACTAACAAGGCCTGGATTGTGAGCACAGCGGGTACACAGGAACTTCCCGTGCTAACAAAACCCCAGCTCGCAGATACAATTTTGGACTTGCTTCAAAAATTGTAAAAAAGTTCTTGCACAAGTCTAAAGTTTCGGGTTAATATACTCCCTGTTGCGAGCGAGAGCAGAGCAACAAACAAAAGCTTCGGGACGTGGCGCAGCTTGGTAGCGCACTTGACTGGGGGTCAAGGGGTCGCTGGTTCGAATCCAGTCGTCCCGACCAGAAGTTTGCAGGTCAGGCACCTAGTGCCTGACCTTTTTTGTTTTAAGCAATTGCTTAATTTTCAGTAAGCAACAGGGTGCCAATAATCTACCTGCGCGATAGTCGTCTTTTGCGGTTACTTGCGCGTTTTGCACGCACTTGAGCCGATTTATCAACGCGATATGAATCTACATACGCGTAGCTGGTATACAGCCGAGTAAGGGCTGTATTTATTCCGGTAGTTCACTTGATCGGTGGACAAGTGGGCTGTTGCGACGAAACGCCAAGCAGGATGGGCT
>CABUZE010000293.1 GCA_902495955.1 uncultured Collinsella sp.
CAACGCCGTTCGCACGCGCGAGGACGCCTATCCCACGGGTCTCGCTATGCCGGCGGCAAACATCGCCATTCCGCATACCGATCCGGGATTTGTGGCCAAGCCCTATATCGCGGTGGTGAAGCCCGCCGCGCCCGTGCCATTCAACGCTATGGCTGGCATGGGCGCTCCGGTGCCGGCGCAGATCGTCATTAATCTGGGCATCGCCGAGCCGGGAGGCCAGGTCGAGGCCCTGCAGGCGCTCATGAACATCTTTATGGACGCCGATGCCGCAGCCGACGTGCTCGGCCAGACCACGCCCCAGGGCATGGTCGACGCCATCCGCCGCCACTTCTAAGGTGGGGCTGAGTCGGCACTTGGGGACGTTCCTTTTCTGCCGGCAGTAAGGGACGGTCCCCAAGTGCCGGCATATAAAGAACGTCCCCAAGTGCCACATCTGCCCCCTTTGCACCAAAATGGTGCAGATTAACCTGTCCCCAATGCACCAAGCGTGTCGCGGGGGCCGCGTTGTGACACAATGGCGTTTGTTCGATTCGTTATGCGAAAGGCCAACTATGGCAAATAAGAAAAAGAACTCCGAGGCCGCGCCGACGCCCGAGCAGCAGGCCCGCGCTGCCTCCAGCTCTCGCAAGAAGCAGCGCAAGACGTACGTGTCTAAGACCGTCAAGATCGTCCTGGTGGTCATCGGCGTGCTGGCGATGCTGCTTTCCGTCTCGGCGATGGCGTGCTCCGGCCTTATGTCGCAGGCCGAGGACACCTCGGGCTACAAGCTGACCGGCGGTGTTGCTGCAACTATCAACGGCACCAACCTCACCGAGGACACCGTGACCAAGCAGATCATGAGCATGCGCATGTCCTACGGCTACACCAAGGACAAGGACTGGGCACAGTACCTGGTCGACAACGACCTCACACCCAAGAAGTACCGCAAGCAGCTCATCGACTCCTACGCGCAGCAGATCCTGCTTCAGCAGGCGCAGAAGGAAAACGGCGTAACCGTCTCGGACGAGGAGGTCGAGAAGGCTTGGAAGGACGCGTGCAAGAGCGCGGGCGGCGCCAAGGCTTTTAAGAAGACCCTCAAGACCTACGGCTATACCGAGGACACCTACAAGGATTCGCTCAAGGAGAGCCTGGCGCAGCAGAAGCTCAAGGATGCCGTGGCACCCACCAGCAAGCCCAAGGACAGCGAGATTGTCGATTACATCAATGAGAACCTGTCCAACTACAACGACGCCCGTCGTTCGTCGAATATCCTGATCAAGGTCGATTCTGACGCTTCCGACGAGGACAAAGCTGCCGCCAAGGCCAAGGCGCAGGAGTGCCTGGGCAAGATCAACTCCGGTGAGCTGAGCTTTGAGGACGCCGTTGAGCAGTACTCCGAGGACACCGGTTCCAAGGAGAAGAAGGGCGATGTGGGCTGGGATAAGCTCACCACTTTCGTCGACAGCTACCAGGCGGCGCTCGAGGGGCTCAACAAGGGCGATGTGAGCGACGTCGTAGAGTCGACCTATGGTTATCACATCATCAAGTGCACCGACTACTTCCATGTCGATAATCAGGTTGATGACATCA
>CABUZE010000294.1 GCA_902495955.1 uncultured Collinsella sp.
AGACGGTGGTCAAAATGCCCGTGACGGCACCCGCGATGGCGCCGGCGCACATGCCGGCCAGCACGGCGAGCAGCGGGTCGACGTTGTTATTGACGATGAGCACGGCGCAGACGCAGCCGCCGAGGGCAAAGCTGCCGTCGCAGGTCATATCGGGAATGTCGAGCAGGCGGAACGTGATAAACACGCCAAGCACCATAATGCCCCAGAGGACGCCCTGCGAAACGGCGCCCTGCAATGCAATGAGCATGCTTCATACCTCCTAGGATAGGGTGGACACGTGATTCACCATAATAGCGGTAACAATGCATAGAAGAGTTACGGACAGACGTTTTGTTTTACCTGAAACAAGCAGGGCGGACGCCGGTCTACAGCGCCCGCCCCTGTGGCTCAGATATTGAATAACGCGGCTAAAGCGCGAGCACGGGCTCTAGACGCATGCCGCGTATGGCATTACGCGTCCAGGGCGGAAAGGTCGATGCCCAGGGCCTCGGCCATTTCGTCGTTCTTGACGACGACCAGGTCCTTGCTCGAGAGGTGCTTGATCGGCATATCCTCGGGCTTGGCCTCGCCCTTCAGGATCTTAACGGCCATCTCGCCCGCGGCGTAGCCCAGGTCCTCATAGTTGATGGAGAGGGTGAACAGGCCGCCGGCCATGCACATGCCCTCCTCGCCGGTCACGAAGGGAAGCTTGTTTTCCTTGCAGATCTGGCCGACCTGCGAGGCACCCGCGGCGATGGTGTTGTCGGTGGGGGAGTACAGCGCGTCGACCTTGCCCACGGCAGACTCGACGACAGACTGAATCTCGTTGGAGCTCGAGACGGTGAAGTCAGTGTACTCGAGGCCCAGCTTGTCGAGCTCCTTCTTGGCGGCCTTGATCTGGACGTTGGAGTTGGACTCGGCGGTGCAGTAGAGCAAGCCGACCTTCTTAACGTCGGGCAGGACCTTCTGCATCATCTCGAGCTGCTCGGCGACCGGGGTGAGGTCGGAAGCGCCCGTGACGTTGGTGCCGGGCTTGTCGTTGTCCTGGACCAGACCGGAGGCGGCGTAGTCGGTGATGGCGCAGCCCACGATGGGGATATCGGCCGTGGCGCCGGCGGCAGCCTGCGCGGCGGGCGTGGCGATGGCATAAATCAGGTTGACGTTGTCGCCCACAAACTTGTCGGCAATGGACTTACACGTGGACTGGTCGTTCTGGGCGTTCTTCTGGTCGATCTTGACCTTGAGACCGCTCTTCTTGATGGCCTTGACAAAGCCGTCGTTGGCGGCATCGAGTGCGGAGTGCTCGGTGAGCTGCAGAACGCCGATGGTGTAGTCGGAACCGACGGCAGCAGAGCCGGAACCAGAGTTGCCGCCGCATCCGGCGAGCGGGGCGAGCGCGAGCAGGCCGGCGGAGACCAGAAGGCTCCTGCGGCTGATGGTGATGTCCTTCATATCATTACCCCCAGTATAAAAATGGCTGGAAACACTGCACTGGGACAAAGTGCAAGTGGAACTATAGTAGCGCTGATGTCCATTTTTACAACAGCCTGGCGGGTTTTTTAATACAGAATCGGATGGGCGGTACG
>CABUZE010000295.1 GCA_902495955.1 uncultured Collinsella sp.
GATGTTTCGTTTATCGCGTGCGCGACCGATACCATGGCGGCGGGCGCGCTTCGTGCCATCGATGAGGTTCGCGGCGTGGGCGAGGGCATGCATCGCGTAAGCGGTTTTGGCGACAACGCGTTTTTGCGCGCGCTGACGGGCGGTATTCCCACCGTGCATTATGGCTACCTGACCAGTGGCGTCGAGGCGACCAATATGTTGCTCAACACGCTCGATGGCGTGGAGGGGGAGCGCGGTCTCAAGACGCTCACGCTCGGCCATCAGCTTATGAATGTCTAGACTCTGGGTACGTCTGCCTGCCTCTGAGCCCTTATGTTTGTCTCAAAACTACCATTCGCCGGCTATTTCCTACCGTTCACCCTACTATGAAAACGATTACAGTGTAAGTGTCAAAGGTGTCCGGGTGCACATGCACCCGTTGGAGGAAAGGGAAGTCATGGACTACCGCAAATCAGCCCAAGAGGTGCTCGACAACATCGGTGGCGCCGGCAACGTTGTTTCGGCCGCACACTGCGCCACGCGTCTGCGCCTGGTGATTGCCGATAACGCCAAGGTTGACAAGGAGGCCCTCGAGAATATCGACGGCGCTAAGGGCGTCTTTGAGGCCCAGGGCCAGCTCCAGATTATTTTTGGCACTGGCACCGTCAACAAGGTCTACGACGAGTTCATTGCGCTCAGTGGCGTCGAGGCTGCCACCAAGGCCGAGGTCAAGGAGGCCGCGGCACAGCAGCAGAACATCTTTATGCGCGCCATTAAGGTGCTCGGCGACGTCTTTGTCCCCATCATCCCCGCCATCGTGGCTTCGGGCCTGCTGCTGGGCATTATGAGCGCCCTCAACTTTATGGCCTCTAACGGCTTTATCGCGCTCGATACCAATAACTTTATCTACAAGATCGCCGACTTGGTTTCGGGCACGTCCTTTGGCATTCTGCAGATCCTGATCGGTTACTCCGCCGCTAAGGCATTTGGCGCCAACCCGTATCTGGGCGCCGTCGTCGGCGGTGCGTTTATCAACTCCTCGCTGCAGAGCGCCTATACGGTTGCCTCCGAGGGCGTGCAGACCATGGTCAACGTCATCCCCGGCGTGTACAGCTTTGAGTGGGTCGGCTATCAGGGTCATGTGATCCCCATCGTTATCGCCTGCGCCATCCTCGCCTTCTTGGAGAAGCGACTCCACAAGATCGTTCCCGAGATGTTCGACCTCTTTGTGACCCCGCTCGTCTCGGTGTTCGTGACCGTGCTCGTGACGCTCGTCGCCGTCGGCCCCATCTTTGTCTGGGCCGAGAACGCCATCCTCGGTCTGATCCAGGCCCTGCTGACCCTGCCCTTCGGCATCGGTTCCTTTATCGTCGGCCTGTTCTATGCCCCCACGGTCGTTACCGGTATCCACCAGATGTACACCGCCATCGACCTGGGCCAACTCGCCCAGTACGGTGTGACCTATTGGCTGCCCATCGCCAGTGCCGCCAACATCGCCCAGGGTGGCGCCGCGCTCGCCGTTGCCTTTAAGACCCGCGATGCCAAGATCAAGGGCCTGGCGCTTCCTTCGGCTCTGTCCGC
>CABUZE010000296.1 GCA_902495955.1 uncultured Collinsella sp.
CGCTTGGAAAACGCCACGGACCTGTCAACGCTCGCCTACGAGGTGGGCTTGCTGTCCGATGTTCCGCTCAAGACGGAGCCCAAGGAGACTAAGCAAAAGCTGCATCCCATCGAGACCATTCCCGATATGCTGGGCGTCGAGATTTCGTTTATCCGCTCGCTCGCCGAGAACGACCTCATTCGTATCATCAAGAGTCCACAGAATCGTGAGCTCGTCGATGGTCGCGATTTTCCGATCATCCGCTACTGCTCCGAGCTGTCACGCTTCCATATCGAGCCGCGCAACCTGCGTCAGTACGTGTCTTCCGCCAACCGCGAGTCCTCGATGTTTGAGCAGGTGCTCGTGAGCATGCTCGGAATGGATACCTCCGATGACGAGCGCGACGCCAAGCTCGAGCGTGCGTTTAAGAAGCTTCACGACCTGACGGAAGGTGTGCACACTGCGCTGCTCAAGAACCGCGTTTTTGAGTCGCTCAACGCCGTGGTCGAGGACGCCGACATCGATGCACTCGATGAGGAAATCACTCGCTCCGAGTCCACCAAGGCCAAAAACGAAGAGATAGCCGCGCCGGCTTCGCACGAGGATTCTCTCGTCAAGCCGCTCAAGGTCGTCCCCCCTTCGCAATCCGGCACCGCCACCGCGGGCAAATAACCGCTGCTGAAATTTCGGGAACCCATTGAAAGGTCATGCAATGTACGACTTCGAATCTCATATCGTCGACATCCCCGACTATCCCGAGCCCGGAGTCATCTTTAAAGACATCACGCCGCTCTTTGGCAATCCCGAGGCGCTCAAAGCCATGCCCGATGCCCTCGCCGAGCACTTTGCCGGCATGGGAATCACCAAGGTCGTGGGTCCCGAGGCTCGCGGCTTTATGGTTGGCGTACCGGTAGCTGTAGCCCTTGGCGCCGGCTTTGTTCCCGCACGTAAACCGGGCAAGCTACCGCGCAAGACTGTGAGCCAGAGCTATGAGCTCGAGTACGGAACGGATTCCATTGAGATCCATGCCGACGCTATCAGCTCTAAAGATACCGTGTTGATTCTGGACGACTTGGTCGCGACGGGCGGAACCGTCGAGGCAACAGGTAAACTGGTGCGAGATATGGGCGCAAAGCTTGTCGGTTACGGTTGTATCCTTGAGCTTGCGTTTCTCAACCCGCGCGAGCAGCTCACGCCGTCTGATGACGATGTGGAGCTCTTTAGCCTGGTAACGGTGGACTAGCCGCTACCCTTAGATACCGGAAAGGAAGCTACATGCGCACAGCAAACACGCACAGAAACATGGCACGCTGCGCTGCTACGGCAACCCTCGCTTGTGTTTTGGGCTTGGGCCTCGCGGCTCCTGCCTACGCCGATACCGCATCCGACCTTGCCGCTGCTCGTACGAAGCTCGAGCAGATCGGTACCCAAACCCAGCAGATTTACGATGAGCTCGCAACGCAGACGCAGGCGCTCGATCAGACTGCTGGCGAGATCACGCAAAAGCAGCAGGAGATCGCCGATGGTCAGGCCAAGCTCTCGACCTATGTCGCCGGCGAGTACAAAACCGGCGGTCTGA
>CABUZE010000297.1 GCA_902495955.1 uncultured Collinsella sp.
ACGTGGCCGCGATGTCGCAAGAAATCAGCAGGTCGGCATTTGCATCCTGATCGGTGGGAGCAAGGTTGCATATGGCCAGCGTATCGCCGGTAAAGTATCGCGTAAGGCCTGCCGCCGGATACACCACGAGCGAGGTCCCGCCCACAATGAGGGCATCGGCCGCGGCGATGGCGGCAACGGCACCGGTCAACACATGCTCGTCGAGCGGCTCTTCGTAGAGCACTACATCGGGCTTGATGCGGCCGCCGCACGCGGGGCACGCAGGCACGCCCGCGGCATCCTCGTGCTCGCGCGAGCAAATCCACTCGGCGCTATAGACCGCGCCGCACGACTGGCAAATGTTGCGATGGACCGATCCGTGCAACTCAAACACGCGCTGTGAGCCGGCCATCTGATGCAGGCCGTCGATGTTTTGCGTCACCACGGCGTCGAGCTTGCCGGCGCGCTCCAGCTCGGCCAGCTTGGTGTGGCAGCGGTTGGGCTTAGCGTTAAGCGCGATCATCTTGGTGCGGTAAAAGTCGAAGAACTCCGCAGGATGCGCCTCGTAAAAGCTATGCGACAGCATGGTCTCGGGCGGATAGGCAAACTGCTGGTGATACAGGCCGTCCACGCTGCGGAAATCGGGAATGCCACTTGCCGTGGAAACACCCGCGCCGCCAAAGAAGACCACGCGCTTATGGGTGTCAAACAAATCCGCCAGCGCGGCGGAGGCCTGCCTGGGGTCCGATATTGCCTGCGTCATATGAGTTCTCCGTCCTCGTTGGTCGGGCAGTGTCGGGCGATGCCCCAGCATGCGGCCTTTGGGTCAACATGCGCGGAGCCCACCCCGCCCCTGTTGCGCTAATCTTAAGCCTGCCAACCCCGTCGAAAGGACACCATGCCTCAGACTTACACTTTCGCCTCGTGGAACGTCAACGGCCTGCGCGCCGTGCTCAAAAAGGACCCGAGCTTTATCCAGATCGCACAAGAACTCGACGTCGATATCCTGGCGCTGCAGGAGACCAAGCTGCAGGAGGGCCAGGTCGATATCGACCTGCCCGGTTATTACCAAACCTGGAGCTACGCCGAGCGCAAGGGCTACTCGGGCACCGCGGTCTTTAGCCGCCAGGAGCCGCTGCGCGCGCTGCGCGCCGACGCGCTGCTGCCCTACGCCGGCGAGGGCGAGGCGGCCGTACTCGTCGCCCAAGCCGTAACCGAGGGCCGCGTCTGCGCGCTCGAGTTCGACAAGTTTTGGTTTGTCGACGTCTATACGCCCAACGCCCAAAATGAGCTCGCGCGCATCGATGTGCGCATGGCCTGGGATGATGCCTATCGCGGCTTTTTGACGGGACTCGAGCGCGAGACCGGCAAACCCGTCGTAACCTGCGGCGACTTTAACGTGGCGCATGAGGAGATCGACCTTAAGAACCCCAAGTCCAACCGCGGCAACGCAGGCTTTTCGGACGAGGAACGCGGCAAGTTTACCGAGCTGCTCAACGCCGGCTTTACCGATACCTGGCGCGCGGCAAACCCCGACGTCGAGGGCGTCTACAGCTGGTGGAGCTATCGCTTTAA
>CABUZE010000298.1 GCA_902495955.1 uncultured Collinsella sp.
CGGCCACACGCACATCAAGGTTAACGAGGCAAGCGAGGCACACCCGGGCCTGTGGCTCTTCAATCCCGGCAGCGTGAGCATTCCCAAGGACGGTACGCACAGTTACGGCATCTACGAGGGCGGCGCGTTCCGTCATGTGATCCTGGAGGAGGACTAACCATGGCTCAGCAAAATGCCGAGGGCTCGCGCGATCTGTCCACGCTGGTCGACGCGTCGGCCGAGCTGCAGCATCTGGTGCAGACCATCTGGCGCCTGCGTCAGCCCGATGGCTGCCCGTGGGACCGCGAACAGACGCATCAGAGCATTGGCAAGAACATGATCGAGGAGGCCTACGAGGCGCTCGACTGCATCGAGGCTGACGATGCGGCACACCTGCGCGAGGAGCTGGGTGACGTGCTCATGCAGGTAGTGCTGCACGCGCAGATCGCGGCCGACGCCGGCGAGTTTACACTGGCCGACGTGGCGCGCGATATCGACGCCAAGCTCATCCGTCGCCACCCGCACGTGTTTGGCGATGCGGATGCCGAGAGCTCCGACGAGGTGCTCAAGATTTGGGACGAGGTCAAGCTTGCCGAGAGGGCTGCCAAGGACAAGGCCGTGGCGGCGGGCGAGGCCGCGCCCGAGGGTCTGCTCGACGGCGTGCCCACGCATCTGCCGGCGCTGATGCAGGCGCAGAAGGTGTCACGCAAGGCGGCCGCCGTAGGCTTTGAGTGGGGGACGGTCCAGGACGTGTGGGACGAGGTCGCCGAGGAGCGTGCCGAGTTTGCGGCCGAGGCCCCTGGCTCGCCCGAGCGCGAAATGGAGTTTGGCGATTTGCTCTTTGCCTTGGTCAACGTCGCGCGCAAGGAGGGTATCGACGCCGAGAGCGCCCTGCGTGCCAGCACAGCAAAGTTCCGCCGCCGCTGGGCTGCGATGGAGCAGATGGCGGCCGATGCCCACGTGGATCTGGCCGAGCTCTCGACCCACGGCCTCAACGACCTGTGGGATGCCGCAAAGGCGGAGGAGTAAGACTGCGGGAACGACGGGCTGACATGCCTCATCGTTCCCGCTAAATTTTTCGAAAATCAAGTGTATCCCTCGGCTAACTTAGGGCATAATGCAAAAAGTGCGACATGGCTAACTTACGGAGGCGCACCGATGGTGCACGGTCAGCCGGTCGCTTGCATCCACTACGTTTCCAAGTGAGAGGGAGACAACATGAGCGATATTTTGGACGTCTACGGTCGCGAGGTGCTCGACAGCCGCGGCAATCCCACCGTCGAGGTCGAGGTCGTGCTCGAGGACGGCAGCTTTGGCCGCGCAATGGTGCCTTCGGGTGCTTCGACCGGCGCCTTTGAGGCCTGCGAGCTGCGCGATGGCGACAAGGGCCGCTACCTGGGCAAGGGCGTTTCGCAGGCCGTCGAGCACGTCAATAACGAGTGCGCTAACGCCGTCGTGGGCCTCGACGCCTTCGACCAGCGCGCCGTCGATGCCGCGCTGATTGCCGCGGACGGTACCCCCAACAAGACCAAGCTCGGTGCCAACGCCATCCTGGGCGTGTCGCTGGCCGTCGC
>CABUZE010000299.1 GCA_902495955.1 uncultured Collinsella sp.
CCGGCCACAAACATGACCTGGCCGTTGCCGAACGCGCCGGTCGAGAAGCACTCGGAACGATTTTTGAACATCCAGCCCATCGCGGACGGCTGGCGACCCGAAACCGGGCCAAAGTGCAGGCCCGCCGCCTGCATGGCATGAATGCCCTCGATGGCGTAGTCGCTGGCGCCGTCATGCCCGGCTGGAATCAGCGTATCGTCCATATCGGTCAGCACAAGTTTGATCATAGAATCCCCCAGTCATTTTCACCGTAACCATTGTAACGACCTGCCAATAAGGGACAGGTTTATTTTGGCAGGTTTTATCTGGGAAAATGCAACGCCCCAGTTGCCCCCTACCAAAATAAACCTGTCCCTTTTTGGCAGGTGCGTTAGTATAGGGAACAACAGATTCGATGCGGGAGTGCCGGCGGTGCAAACCACAAGGCGGAGAGGGCATGGGGCCCAATCCTTTGAACCTGTCAGTTAATGCTGGCGTAGGGAGCATGCCGCCTTTGCAGGGGCGCTGTCTATGCACAGCGCCCCTTTTCTATGCCAAGGAGGCATGTGCAGTGATTGATTCGGAACAGCTTAAGCAACATATGGTCAAGGCCGTGGAGGAGATTCGCGCCACCAATCCAATGGCCGGCTCCATCACCAACACGGTGACGATTGACTTTGTCGCCAACGCGCAGCTCGCCGTGGGCGGTTCGGCCGCCATGGTCTATCTGCCCGACGAGGGCGAGGCGCTCGTTGCCGGCGGCGGCGCCATCTATCTCAACATGGGCACGCTCTTCCCCATCTACGAGCAGACGATCCCCCGCGCGGCCAAGGCGGCACACGACGCCGGCAAGCCCTGGGTGCTCGATCCGGTGGGCCTGGGCATCGGCAGCCTGCGCACCCAGCTGGTAAACGAGCTCAAGCAGTACAAGCCCGCCATCGTGCGCGGCAACGCCTCCGAGATCATTGCACTCGCCGGCCTGTGGGGTCTTGAGGGCGAGGCGGCTGATCTGAGCCGCGTGCGCGGTGTCGATACCACCGACACGGTCGACGCCGCCAGCGATGACGCCGTGGCGCTCGCCCGTTACACCGGCGGCGCCGTAGTGGTCTCGGGCGAAGTCGACCTGATCACCGACGGCACGACGGTGGCCAAGTCCCACGGCGGCAGCCCGCTCATGTCAAAGATCACCGGCTGCGGCTGCTCGCAGGGCGGCGTGCTGGCCGTGTACGTCTGCGTCACCGATCCGTTTACGGCAGCCATCTGCGGCACCGCGGTCTACAACGTTGCCGGCACGCGTGCCGCCGCCGTCGCCGATGCCCCGGCAAGCTTTAAGGTCGCCTTTATCGACGAGCTCTACCGCGCAACCGCCCAGGATATTGCCGACAACCAGCTCGAGCTCGAGGAGGCATAGGCCATGTCCGAGCCTGCAACCAATACCGGCATGAACACGCTCGTCGCCGTGGCCATCGCCCCGTGCGGCACCGGCGATGAACTCTCCGCCGAGGTCGCCGAGGTCGTGCGTGTTATTCGCGAGAGCGGCCTTCCCAACCGCAC
>CABUZE010000300.1 GCA_902495955.1 uncultured Collinsella sp.
AGCCTCTACCACGGCCTGCCGACCGACCCTTATGACGAGGGCTTGTTTGTCGAGCACAATGTCAAGCGCGGCCTGCGCAATGCCGACGGCTCGGGCGTGGTCGCGGGCCTCACTCGCATCTCGGATGTGCACGGCTACAACAAGGTCGACGGAAAGGTCGTGCCCGATCAGGGCAAGCTCACGCTTCGCGGCTACAGCATCGAGGATCTGGTCAACAATGCCCAGGCCGAGAATCGCTACGGCTACGAGGAAGTCGCCTATCTGCTTATCACGGGTTCGCTGCCCAACAAGGAAGAGCTCGACGGCTTCTGCGAGCGCCTGGGCGCCTTTAGACATCTGAGCGACGAGTACGTCAAAGAGTTCCCTATGACCACGGTGTCGTCGAGCATCATGAACGTGCTCCAGCGCGCCGTGCTGCTGCTCTACGCCTTCGATGCCGAACCAGACGTGATCACGCCCGAGCACGAAATCGACGTCGCCATCTCCATGCTCGCCCGTCTCCCCCGCATCGCCGCCTTCGCGCATATGGCCTCGGTCGCCAAGCGCCGCGGCTCCGAGGTTCATGTACCGCACCCCACACCCGGTCTCTCCACCGCCGAGACCATCCTGCAGGTGTTGCGCGGCGGCATGGCATTCACCCGCGACGAGGCCATGCTGCTCGACGTGATGCTCATGCTGCATGCCGAGCACGGCGGCGGCAACAACTCCACGTTTGCCTGCCGCGTGCTGTCCTCCTCGGCCACCGACCCGTATTCCGCCTACGCCGCGGCTATCGGCTCGCTCAAGGGTCCGCGCCACGGCGGCGCCAACGCCAAGGTCGTGTCCATGCACGAGGACATCCGTGCGCATGTCTCCAACTGGGAGGACGAGGACGAGGTCGCAGCCTACCTGGGCAAGATCCTCGATAAGCAGGCCTTCGACGGCACGGGCCTCATCTACGGTATGGGCCACGCCGTCTACACGCTGAGCGACCCGCGCGCCGAGGTGTGCCGCCGTTACGCGCGCACGCTTGCCGCCAAGAAGGACCTGGGCGAGGAGTTCGCGCTCATCGAGCGCATCGAGCGCCTGGCACCGCAGGTGATGCGCGACCACGGCATGACCAAGCCTATCTGCGCCAACATCGACCTGTACACGGGCTTTATCTACAAGATGCTCGGCGTGCCCGAGACGCTCTTTACGCCGCTGTTCGCCGTCGCCCGCATGGCCGGCTGGTCGGCGCACCGCATGGAAGAGCTCTTCTGCGCGCACCGCATCATCCGTCCCGCGTATCGCCCGGTTATCGAGCCGCTGGAGTACAAGCCGCTCGCCGATCGCTAGGACGCGGACCGTTATAGAACCCGAGCGTGGCCAGGGCATCATCGCCCTCGGCCACGCTTTTTATGCCAGTAGAAAGGGCTTCATCAAATGATTGTGTTTTCCGATATGGATGGAACGCTGCTGACGAGTGACAAGCAGATGAGCGACGCCACCTGGGCGATGCTCGACGAGCTCGCATGTCGCGGCATTGAGTTTGTACCCTGCACGGGAC
>CABUZE010000301.1 GCA_902495955.1 uncultured Collinsella sp.
CTGTACGGAAAGACCGCACAAGCGGCAATGGGAAGACCGATGGCCGCGGCAAGCGAGCCCACCGACACGAACTTGGTGATGGCGACGGCCACGATAAACATGCCCAGCAGCGACAGACCAATGGGCCAGTACCAGGCGAGGATAACGCCCAGACCCACGGCGATACCCTTGCCTCCATGGAAGTTGAGGTAGGGCGAGAAGATATGGCCCCACACCGCTGCCAGGCAAATGACGCCGAGCATCCAGTCGCCGGCGGCGCCGGGGGCCATAATACTCGGCGGAAAACCATAGCCCAAGTCGGCAATGAGTGGACGGGCGATAAGGACGCAGATGGCGCCCTTAAGGCAGTCGAGCAGCAGCGTGAGCGCGGCCACCTTGGGGCCGGCTACGCGCAGGGCGTTGGTGGTGCCGATGTTGCCGGAGCCCGCCTTGCGAATGTCGGTGTGGTTGAACACGCGGCCCAGGATCAGGCCAAACGGAATCGCCCCGATAAAGAACGAGACCACGGCGCAGATGGCGGTCAGCAGAATCGGATTATGCATCCTTTTGCTCCTTCTTCCTAAAGAAGAGTCGAATGGGTGTGCCGGCAAAGTCGAAGGTCGAGCGCATGCGGTTCTCCACGTAGCGCTGGTAGGTGTCATTGACCAGGTCGCTGTGGTTGACGAAGAACGTGAACGTCGGCGGGTTGACGCCCGTCTGGGTCACGTAGTGCATGCGCAGGCGGCGCTTGCCGTCCACCACGGTATGACCGAACTCGCGCAGATCGGTGAGGAACGTGTTGAGGCGCGAGGTGCTAATCTTCTGCGAGCGCGTCTTTTCGGCGGCGTCGACCATCGCCCAGATCTTCTCGACGCTGCGGCCGGTGAGGGCTGAGATGCGCAGGTACTGGGCCCAGGGAGCCATGACGCCCAGACGGCGGTCGATGGTCTCCATGCAGGCCTCGCGCTTGCGGTCATCGTCGAGCAGGTCCCACTTGTTGAGCAGCACAACGATGGCGCATCCGCGCTCGATGGCAAGACCCATGACCTTCTGGTCCTGTTCGGTAACGCCAACGGAGGCGTCGACGACGAGCAGCGCCACGTCGGCGCGGTCGATGGCGCGCAGGCCGCGAACCATGGAGTAGTACTCGATGTTCTCGTACACGGTGCTCTTCTTACGGATGCCCGCGGTGTCGACCATTCGGTAGTGCTTGCCGTTGCGCTCCACGACGGTGTCGATGGCGTCGCGCGTCGTGCCGGCAATGTTGGACACGATAGAGCGGTCGGCGCCCAGGATGCGGTTGAACAGCGAGGACTTACCGGCGTTGGGGCGGCCGATGATGGCCACGTTCAGCGCATCGGGGAACTCATCGGCGACCTCGTCCTCTTCCTCGGGAAGCAGGGCCACGATGTCGTCGAGCAGGTCGCCCGTGCCGTGGCCGTGCAGGGCCGAGAGCGGCGTGGGCTCGCCGATACCGAGCGAATAGAACTCCCAGATGCTGTCGTTCTCTCGATCGGGGTTGTCGAGCTTGTTCACCAGC
>CABUZE010000302.1 GCA_902495955.1 uncultured Collinsella sp.
CGGTGGGCGATGCGAGCATTTTGAGTTTGGGCCTGGCGGGGTTTGCCACGATCGGCACCGGCTTGGTTGCCATTCTCATTCCGGGTGCCGAGGTTGTCGGCAGCGATATCATCGATACGGGGACCCAGATCATTAAAACACGCAACAAGTTTGCCAAAAGCGCGGCAAAGGGCCTACAAAAGATCGAGACCGCCTTGCCGTACCTGGTTGCCGCGCGCGCCATGCAGACAGTATCGGCGCAGGATACCGACGGCGTGACCTATACCGGTACGGCGCTTGCCGTGCCCAGGACATCCGAGTCGGATTTTGTTGCGCTCGAAGGATCCGAAATCTCGACCGATGCCATTAAAGATGCGTCGGAAGATCTGGAGCGCGCGGCCGAGGAGCTACAAAAAGCATCGGAGGAGACGGCGAAGGCCAAAGAGCGCGCCTGGCTAGCGGATTGCGGTGGATCGGATAAAGGTTCGGTCGGCAGCTGGTCGTGTATGTGGGAGCGCGCAAAAAGCCTAACGAATCTCTCTGGTGTTCAAAATCCGCATTACTCATCGAGCGTTACGTGGGAGCCCCAAGTGGCGCTCGATCGTGCGAAGGCCTACTACCATCGGCGCCTGACAAATGAGAAGCCCCAAGGCTCGAGTGTCGAGATGAAGGCAGAGTCTGCGGCGCGTAAGGCGTTTTATACCTATGCGAGCGCGGAGGTCGATCGGGCATATATAACCGAGAACGGAGACAGGGTTTCCTCCTATATTCCGCTGCTGCCGCGTAACTCTGATGAGGTTCGGGCGACGGAACTCTATACCGACGCGGTGTGGCCGACGAGCGTGAACGATGGCAAGGCGTATCTGCATTACGGGACGACCTGTCCTAACTATAAGAAAGGGACGCCGAGCGGATTTGCTTCGGTTGCCGATTACGATGGACAGGACAAATGCAGCAAATGCCATTTTGGCGTTTCGTCGCTTGGTGCTGTTGCGGCGCCTTCAACCTCCATCGAAAACGGCTTCGAGTATCACTTTGACAAGTTTAAAGACGCTCTGGAGGACTACGTCGACTGTCGCAACAAGGAGCTTGAGCTCGAGCGTCAAACTGAGGGCGAAGCAGACCGTGCGGGCAATGCGTTCGATACCGCCATCAAAGAACTTTCCGGTGAGCGCCCGCGCATCGCCCCGCCCGGTCGCAACGGCGTGGTCGCCTTTGCGGTCTCGGGGGACATCTCGAGCCCCGATGAGCTCAACTCTTCGTTTAACACGGCAGTTGAGCTTGGCGATCGTGGTGCAATTTCTGCTGCAGTGCTCGCACCTGATGATGCGACGGCACAAAATAACGTTCTCTCGCGGTTTTTCTCGACACTGGAGGAGCGTTCGGGCGGCGTTGCCGGCGTGCTCGATGGCGTTATGGATGTTTGGGGCCGCCTACTTGTGGGGTACGGAGACATCCAGGGTGCGGCCGACGAGCTTATGGGAGAGCTGATCGGTGGCTTGGGAGGGAGTAGCGGCGCGCTGGGCTCCATC
>CABUZE010000303.1 GCA_902495955.1 uncultured Collinsella sp.
ATGTATTCGGGCGAGGACGCGCTGACCGTACCTCTCATGAGCCTGGGCGCCTCGGGCACCATCAGCGTGTGGGCCGATGTTCAGCCGCAGCTCGTGCACGACATGTGCCGCGCTTATCTGGACGGCGACGTGGCACGTGCCCGCGATATCCAGATTGCCGGCCAGCCGCTCATCAACGCCCTCTTTAGCGAGGTCAACCCCATCCCCGTTAAGGAAGCGCTCGCCCAGATGGGCATGATCGAGGCAAACTACCGTATGCCGCTGTGCCCCATGGCAGACGACACGCGATCCGCACTTACCGATGCTCTGAAGGGAGCTGGTCTGCTTGATTAAGACCGTCATTATGGGAACGGGCCGCATGGGCTCGCTCATCCGCACCACCGCCGAAAGCATTGTCGACGCCGCCGGTCAGCCCGTTTTTGATATCGTGGCCCAGATTGGCTTCGACTTGATCGAGCTCGAGAACGCACCGGCTGCCGATGTGATTATCGACTTCTCGAACGTCGTGACCTTCGATGCCGTCGTCGCCTATGTCGAGCGCACGGGCGCCGCACTCGTTTCCGGCACCACGGGCTATTCACCTGAGCAGATGGACCGCCTGCGTGAGCTGGGCCAGAATGCCCGTGT
This sequence comes from uncultured Collinsella sp., assembly GCA_902495955.1. Classification (GTDB taxonomy): domain Bacteria; phylum Actinomycetota; class Coriobacteriia; order Coriobacteriales; family Coriobacteriaceae; genus Collinsella. Next base: position 628 of record CABUZE010000303.1, read on the forward strand.
CATGCACTCGGGCAATTACTCCATCGGCATCGCAGCCCTGCGTCATCTAGTGGCCCAGGCCACACGCGAGCTGCCCGGCTTTGACTGCGAGATCGTCGAGACGCACCACAACCAAAAGGTCGACGCCCCGAGCGGCACCGCCAAGCTACTGCTCGACGCCGTCGTCGAAGCTGAACCCGAGGCAGGCTACCACCCCGTCTATGGCCGCGAGGGCATGTGCGGCGCGCGTGGCCCCAAGGAGATCGGAATGCACTCGCTGCGCGGCGGCACCGTCGCCGGCGTGCACGAGGTTAGTTTCTTTGGCCAGGACGAGGAGGTCACGCTCACCCACCGCGCCACGAGCCGTCAGATCTTTGTCAACGGCGCCTTGGCAGCCGCGCAGAAGCTCGTCACCCGCGAACCCGGCTTCTATACGTTCGACAAGGTCATGTTTGCCTAACCAGGTATCAACCGAATCCACCCAAAGGAGAGATAGCAAATGAGCAACGCAGCCGAGATGGATGCACAGGAGATTATCAACTACATCGCCACCGCGCCCAAAAAGACGCCCGTCAAGCTGTACGTGCGCGAAAAGCCCGGCATGAAGGTCCAGTGGGGCGATGCGCACGTCTACGGCGGTCGTCGTGGCAAGACCGTCTTTGGCGACTGGGATGAGCTTAAGGCCATCCTCGATGCCAATGCCGATTCCATCGATTACTACGACGTTGAAAACGATTGCCGCAACTCCGCCGTGCCCATGCTCGACCTTAAGGGCATCAACGCCCGCATCGAGCCGGGCGCGATCATCCGCGACCGCGTCGAGATCGGCGACCGTGCCGTCATCATGATGGGCGCCATCATCAACATCGGCTCCGTTATCGGCGAGTGTTCCATGATCGATA
>CABUZE010000304.1 GCA_902495955.1 uncultured Collinsella sp.
CTGTCCCCTTTGTGGTGGTTATGGGTTAGAGCTAGAGGGTGTGGCCGTAGGCGTTGGCGGCCTTGATGGCGGCGGCGAATTTTTCGTCGGTGAAGGGCTCGGGGTTTCCCTGCTTCCACTCGTTGGTGGCGTGCGCGTACTCGCACAGGGCCGGGATATCGGACTCGGAAAGCCCGACCTGCTCAAGCGTCACGGGCAGGCCCATCTGCTTGTTAAAGGCCGCGTAGCGCTCAAGGTTCTCGGTATCGCCCGTATAGGCGAACAGCACGAGCACGCCCAGGCTCACGACTTCGCCGTGCAGGTAGGTGCCCTCGCGCGGAATGCTGCATGTGGCGTTGTAGAATGCGTGCGCCACGCTCGAGTTGTAGTAGTAATCGTTCTGGTTGGTCAGGTTCGAGACATAGCCAGTATTGACCACGATATCGAGTGCGATTTGCTTGACGGCCTCGCTCGACAGGTCCTGGCGCACGTCCTCAAGACCCTGGACGCCATAGGTAAACAGCGGCTCGGAGCAGGTGTGGGCAAGCGCCAGGCCAAGACCGGCGGTGTGCTCCAAATTACCGGCGCTCGTTGCGTACTCGACCTCGGGCTGCTTGGACAGGGCATCGCCCACGCCGGCCCAGAAGTACTCCGCCGGAGCCTCGGCGATGATCTTGGGGTTGATGAAGATGTGCGCCGGTCGGTTGGGGTACGAATAGCCCTCGAGCGATCCATCGTCGTTGTAGACGACGGCAATGGCGGTCGCGGCGGAACAGTTAGAGCAAATCGTCGGCACCGTAAAGACAATCTTCTTGAGCTCGATTGCCGCTGTCTTGACGGTGTCGAGTGCCTTGCCGCCGCCACAGGCGATAAGCACGTCTGCCTGCTGGCAAGCGGGGGAGTTCACGCCCTTGGCGATATTGGCGCGCGTACTGTTGGTGCCATAGACGCGCGTCTCCAGGACCTCGACATCGGTACCTTCAAGTGCCGCCTCGATTCCCGGCAGCGCCGCAGCCAGGGCTCGCTTGCCGCCAATGATGGCGACCTTGGTCGCTCCGTACTCGGCCAGTGCGGCGGGCAGCTCGGTAAAGCAATCCTCGCCAACGGTATAATCACTCATTCCAATCGTGCGCATGGCAACCTTCTTTCTTTCGATAAAGTGCTTTCAGGTATTTTGCTCCTAGAGAAGGTCCACAGCCGCGAGAAATTTCGAACGTATAAAACCAGTGTTGAGGGTTTTTCGCCGGCGCGGAACGTGCTAGCATACTCCGCATAAGCGTTGATGGGGACGAGTAGTCGGCCGTCCGCATGCTACAGAGAGCGGGGAGCGCTGAGAACCCGCGCATGCGACCGATGAAAATCACCCCGGAGCTGCGGTCCCAACGGACGCGTCGCACAGGCTCGTCTTAGTAGATATCGCCGAGATGGTCGTCGATACAGGCCAGCCGAGTAACGGATGCGAGCGCGCGAATACGCGGGCGAGGGCAGCTAAGCTGGGTGGTTAAGCGAAGAGCTTTTACGGGCAGAC
>CABUZE010000305.1 GCA_902495955.1 uncultured Collinsella sp.
GCGCCATGGATGCCGCCGGCGAGTTGCCGGCCGTCGCCCACAGGTCCTGAGAGTCATCGGCTTCCCACATCACGCATCCATTCCAAGTCGCTTAAGCGCCGCGCCGAGCAGATCCTCGACACGCATATTCTGCCCATCATACCCGCTCAGGGCAACATCGGTCTCCTGCGGGCTAAAGCCCATGGAAAGGAGTGCCGCGCGGGCATCGTCGATGGCCGAGGGAGCGGCGGCGGGAACCGGCATCACAACCTGTCCGGGAATCACGTCGACCGGCACAAAGCCCTTGTCCTTGGCAAAGGTGCTCTTGAGTTCCAAGATGAGGCGCTGCGCGGTCTTTTTGCCCACACCGGGCACCTTGGCCATACCCTTGTCGTCCTCGGCCATCACCAGCGAATACAGTTGCCCCACGGTATAGGTGGAGAGCACGGCAAGCGCCAGGCGCGGACCGACGCCCGAGACGGACACGAGCCGATCGAACATCGTGCGCTCGTCCTTGGAGGCAAAACCAAAGAGCGTCATGGCATCCTCGCGCACCTGCATACGGGTATAGAGGCGAACCTCGCCGCCGGGCGTCGGCAAAGTGGCGGCGGTGCTGCCCGAGATGCCGAGCTCAAAGCCCACGCCCGACACATCGACGACGGCCGAGCTCATCGTGGCCTCGACAAGCGTTCCATGGAGCTGGGAGATCATCAGTATCCGGTTCCTCTCTGTTGATAGAACTCGCCGCCGGTAAGCGCCCGGGTGCGGCTGAGGTTAACGTGGCAGATGGCGCAAGCCAGGGCATCGGCGGCATGGTCGGGATGCGGGTCGTGATCGAGCTGTGTGAGCGTGCGCACCATGTAGGCGACCTGCCGCTTATCTGCGGCACCGGTGCCCACCACAGCCTGTTTGATCTGCATGGGCGTGTACTCGCCAATCTCGAGCGCGCACTCCGAAAGCGCCACGAGCGCAGCACCGCGGGCATGCGCCGTAGGGATGGCCGAGCGAACGTTGGCGCCAAAGTAGATGCTCTCGATAGCCGCGGTATCGTGACGGTAGCGTTCGACGACGCCCTTGAGGTCGTGGGCGATATGCGACAGGCGCACCGCGAGCGGGCTTCCGGCACTGGTCTCAATACAGCCGTAGGCACGGCAGCGAACCTCGCCACGCCGTTCCTCGATAATCCCCCAACCCGTATGGGCCAAACCGGGGTCGATACCCAAAATGACCAAGCCAACCTCCCCTCGCCACAAGTGCAGCGCAAGGCAAGGCCCCGCGCACTATTCACGAACGTCTGTTCTAGAATAACACAACGGGGCTAAGATGCTTAGTTGAAGTATCGGGGTTGGAAGCGAATCCCATCCCTAGTTTAGTTCTGCGAGAAAAATGGGAACTGTCGGGGATCAACCGGCGGGTGCGGCATCGGTCCGCCCTGGGGCCCACCCTGCGGGCCACCCTGGCCGCCCATCATCTTATCGATGGCGTCCTGAACCTCGCCCTCGAACTTTTTCATTCCCTCGTGTAAAC
>CABUZE010000306.1 GCA_902495955.1 uncultured Collinsella sp.
GGCCTGCTTCTCGAGGAGAGGCTGCATGACCCAATCGGTGTCATCGTCGGTCAGGTTGCCCGAGAAGTGCAGGTGAGTGTCGATCAGGCCGGGAAGGACGGTCTTGCCGGCGGCGTCGATGACCTCAACGCCCTCGGGAAGGTCCTGCATAACACCGGCGTACTCGATCTTGCCGTTGTCGTCGACGAGAACGAGGGAGTTCTCGACCGGCTCGGCACCGGTACCGTCGATGAGCTTGCCGCCAACGATTGCATACTTAGTGGACATGGTTCCTCCTTATGGATCCATATAGTGGGCGAGGCCGTGTTGGGTTAAGGCCTCACAAAGCTACCCAAGTGGCGCCGGGTTCGGTGCGCGGAAAAGAGGGTCCCGCGCACCTGATCCGCCCCGGCTCGGCGTTACTTTTTGCGGGAATTGGTGAAGGCCATGAGAGCCAGGCCGACGGCCAGCCAGCCGATCACGATGCTCCACTCCACCATGTTGAGGGAGGCGGGAGAGAACGGAATCACGAGCAGGCCGATGATGATGGCGCAGGCAGCGATAGCGAGGCCGATGCCAAACTTGCCGCCGGGTACCTCGTAGGGACGAGGCAGGTCGGGCTCGGTGAAGCGCATGCGCAGGCAAGCGAGGGCGACCATGCCGCAGGAGAAGATGAAGGCGAGAGCCGACACGTTGGTCAGAGGGATGAGCATGTTCTTGCCCAGGAACGGACCGACGACGGTGATGACGCCCAGAACGACGCAGGCGAGCTTGGGAGCGCCGGACTTGGGGTCGACCTCGGCGAACTGCTCGGGCAGCTGGCCCTTGCGGCCCATGGCGAGCATGATGCGGCTCGTGGCGCCGTAGAAGGAGTTCATCGGGCCCATGGGTCCAAGCGTGGCGATGACGAGCATGGCCAGGTACAGAAGCATGTTGATGCCCTTGAGGCAGGCAAGCGCAGGAACCGGGCTCTTAACAAACTCATGCCAGTCGAGGATGGTGCCGAACGAGTAGATGCAGACCATGTAGAAGCCGCCGGCGGCCAGCAGGGCCAGGGAGATGATCTTGCCGAACTTGTTCCAGTTGAGGCCCTCGGCTGCTTCCTCAGCCTGCTGAGGAATGGTGTCGAAGCCGGCGTAGAAGAACGGGGTCAGAACCAGGACCGACACGATGCCGGCGAACAGGCTGGCGCCCTCGGTAGCGGCCTTGCCGCCGCCAGCGCCGGTGACCTGGGAGAACACGGGCATGGCGTTGTCCGGCGAGCCGGTGAACAGCGAGACGCCCATGGCGAGCAGCATGCCGCAGAGCAGAGCCTTGGTCAGGAAGGCCTGGAGCTTGGCGGCCGAGCTGGCACCGCGGAAGTTGAGGAAGATGACGTAGGCTGCAAAGCCGAGCGCGATCAGCGTCGGGAACAGGTAAACGTCGGCCCCCAGGATGGTGTAGAGCTTGACGGCGCGCAGCCACTCAAGACCGGGCAGGCTGCCGAACATCTCGGACACGAGGGTCGAAATGGCGATGGCCTCCCA